>NZ_VFWS01000009.1:0-101792 GCF_006443065.1 Mesorhizobium sp. B1-1-5
ATAGCGGCCCTTGGCGTGAGCCAGCCGCAGGAAGTCCATGCGCTCGGGCGTATCGGCCATCATGACGCCGCCGGTCAACACGCCATGGGATTTCGGCCATGAGCTGCTGCAGCCCGACATCGACCGCATCGCTCCATCGCTGGAGATCGGCTTCAAGCATTTCCCCGGCATCGAGAAGGCCGGCATCAAGCAGATCATCAACGGCCCCTTCACCTTCGCGCTCGACGGCAATCCGCTGGTCGGCCCGGTACAGGGCCTGACCAATTTCTGGTGCGCCTGCGCCGTCATGGCCGGGTTCAGCCAGGGCGGCGGCGTCGGCCTCGCGCTCTCCAACTGGATGGTGCATGGCGATCCGGGCTTCGACGTTTGGGGCATGGATGTCGCTCGCTTCGGCGAATGGGCGAGCTTGCGCTACACCAACGCCAAGGTGCGCGAGAACTATTCGCGCCGCTTCTCGATCCGCTTCCCGAACGAAGAACTGCCCGCCGCCCGTCCGGCGCAGACGACGCCACTCTACGACACCATGCTCGCCAACAACGCCGTCATGGGCGATTCGTGGGGCCTGGAAACGCCGCTCTGGTTCGCACCGAAGGGCACGGAGCCGAAGGACATCGTCTCCTTCCACCGCTCCAACGATTTCGGCCCGATCGGCGAGGAAGTGCGCGCCACGCGCGACAGGGTCGGCGTCACCGAGATCGCCAACTTCGCCAAATACGAGGTCTCGGGACCGGGTGCCGAGGATTTCCTCAACCGGTTGATGACCAACCGCATGCCGAAGGTCGGCCGCATCGTGCTGACCCCGATGGTCAACGAATTCGGCAAGCTGATCGGCGACTTCACCATCGCCAAGGCCGGCGCAAGAAATGGAGAAGACCGCTTCATGATCTGGGGCTCGTCCGCAGCGCAGAAATATCACATGCGCTGGTTCGAGAAGCACCTGCCGAAGGACGGGTCGGTGCGCATCCACCGCTTCGACCAGACGCTGGTCGGTCTCTCCATCGCGGGGCCGAAATCGCGCGACCTGCTGCAGAAGCTCGTCGATGTCGACGTCTCGACAAAGGCCTTCCGCTTCATGGACTTCCGCGAGATGGCGGTAGGCGGCGCGCCCTGCATGGTCAACCGCATCACCTATACCGGCGACCTCGGCTACGAGATCTGGATGGCGCCCGCCTATCAGCGCCTGGTCTACAAGGCGATCAAGGAAGCCGGCGCGGAATTCGGCATCGTCGATTTCGGCATGCGCGCGCTGCTCTCAATGCGCCTGGAAAAGAATTTTCCGACCTGGTTCCGTGAATTGCGTCCGATCTACGGACCGTTCGAAGGCTCGATGGACCGCTTCATCAAGCTGGAGAAGAACGACTTCATTGGCCGCGAGGCGTCCGCCAAGGAGCATGCCGAAGGGCCGAAGCTGCGCCGGGTCTCCTTCATCGTCGATGCGGCCGATGCCGACGTGATGGGCGACGAGCCGATCTGGGCCAAGGTCGGCAAGGACTACGGCACGGTCGAGAAGCCGCATGGCTACGGCGCGCCGCGCTTCGACACATCAGGCAAGGAAGTGCGTGGCTCGAAGGCCGCCGAAGGCGCTTCGGCCGTGCGCGGCATCGTCGATGGAGACTGGCGCGTCGTTGGTTGGGTGACTTCGGGCGGCTACGCGCATTACGTGCAGAAGTCGATGGCGCAGGGCTATGTGCCGGCCGCTCTTGCCGAGGACGAAAGCGCCGGCCTGTTCGAGATCGAGATTCTTGGCCACCGCCGCCCGGCCCGCATCAATGTCGAGCCGCCTTTCGACCCGAGCGGCGAGAAGATGCGGACCTGAAGCCCCGCGAATTGTTGGATTGCGTCGGTAGCTATGGCATGGTCCGAGCCCACTACCGGCGCATCAGCATGAGAAGACCGTCCCCTTGCGGCAACTAGAGAAATGGACCGATTGGCTCTGCGATGAACGGGTCGGTCCATTCAGCGCGGCGGTCGCGTCGGTCCTCCTCTACTGCCTGACCCAGATCATCATGATGGCCCTGCTGTCCCATGTTGCGGGGACGGGCGTCGGTGTCGACGATGCAGAGCAATTGACGGAAATGCGGTTCCTGGCCGCCGGCTACGGCAGCTCGCAGCCGCCTCTATACACCTGGCTGGCGACGCTTGCAGCCTCGCTGGTCGGAACCAGCGTCCTTGCCCTCAAGATCGTCAAATACGGCCTGCTGGCCGCGGGGCTGGTCGCCTATTTCGCCGCCATACGCCGCCTCGGCTACTCGAACCGGGCCGCGGCGGCCGGCATGTTCGGATTGCTGCTGTTTCCCCAGATCTTCTGGGAGATGCAGCACGCCCTCACCCACTCGGTCGCCATATTCTGTTTCACCTCGCTGCTGCTTCTGGCGCTGGTCGAGGTGGAGAAGCGGCGATCGGCCATCGCCTATGCGTTTTTCGGCCTGGCGACTGCGGCCGCGATGCTGTCGAAGTACAACATCGTCATCTTCCTTGCCGCCCTGTTCCTGGCATCTCTCTCGGTTCGCGAAACGCGTGACGCGATCTTCGACCGCCGTTTCGCAATCAGTGTGGCGGTGGCGGTCCTTGCCTGCCTGCCGACGCTTTATTGGAGCCTGACACATCTGGAAGATCTGCTCGCGCACCAAGGGGGCCTGGGCGTCGCCGAAGGCGGCAGCGTTGCAAAAACGGCGCTTCTCGGCATCCGCAGACTGGTCAACGCGATCGTCAATTTCGCTGGACTGCCGGTCGCGATTTTTGCCGTCGCCTACGTCCTGTCGACAAGAAAACGGACCGGTCCGCCTCAGCCGGTACGGTGGCCGGAAAAGCTGTTGTGGCGGGCGATCGTACTTGGTCTTGTGGTCATGGTCACAGTCGTATTGGCGGCCGGCATCACCCAGTTTCGCGACCGCTGGATGCTACCGATCTTCATCCTCTTGCCCGCGGCGCTCGCCATGCGCTTCGACGCCATGGGCCAGAAAGGCCGAAAGACGCAAGCCACCATTGTCTTCGTCGGCGCTCTGCTTGCCATATTGGTGCTGCCGCTGAGCTGGTACATGCATCTGCACGGCGGCGACAGCCGCGGCAGCATCGTGCGCATGAATTACCGCTCGCTTTACGACCAGATCAACGCCGACGGACCGGTCAAGACCGTGGTCTCGAGCTGGTTCTGGGTCGGCAATCTGCGCCTGGTCGATGCCGACCTCATCGCGCTCGATGACGAGACGCCGGACTTCGCCAGGTCGATCCGCGAGCCGGCGGTGCTCGTGCTTACCGATGACAGGGAATCGTCCTCGGATGTTTTCGAAGAGTTGGCGAAGGCCGGCTACGTGATGGACACCATCCACCGCACGATTGAAGTGCCGCAGGCACTCGGCTTTCCGCCCCGCAAGGTCACGATTACTAAACTGCACAAGAAGCCCGCGCAGTAAGCTTCAGGTGGGACGAATGGACAAGCTAGGCTTCGGCCGCCATCGCAAGATCATGCCCTTCGAACCCGGCTCAGTCGAAGCGTTGCGCGAGGCCTCGCGCGAAAAGGCGGCCTCCCTCAACCAGCATCTGCTGGGCTATGGCGCGACTGCCGAAGCCGAGTGGGCGACGGCGGGCATCGCCGCGCCCGATCTGCCCGCCATGCGCAGATACCGGCTGGAGCGCATTCGCGCCGAGCTGAAGCGTCGCGACTATGCCGGCGCCCTGCTCTACGACCCGGTCAACATCCGCTACGCGACGGATTCGACCAACATGCAGCTCTGGGTCGCGCACAATTCGACACGCCATTGTTTCGTCGCCACGGAAGGGCCGGTGGTGCTGTTCGACTATTTCTCCTGCGAGCACCTGTCCGACCATTCGGGCGTCGTCGACGAGGTACGCCCCGCGGTGTCGTGGATATATCTCTACAGCGGCGAGCTCACCGAGCAGAAAGTCCGGCGCTGGGGTGCCGGTATCGCCGAGCTCGTTGCCGAGCATGGCGGCGGCAACCGCCGCATTGCCGTCGACCGCATCAACCCGGAAGGCGTTGAGGAACTCGCCCGCCGCGGCATCGCGATAGGCAATGGCGAGGCGGTGATGGAGAATGCGCGTCTCATCAAATCGCCGGACGAGATCCTCGCCATGCGCCGCGCCATCGTCGCCTGCGAGGCGGCGATTGGCGAGATGGAGACAGCGCTGAAGCCCGGCATCTCCGAAAACGAGCTCTGGGCGGAACTGCATCGCGGCAACATCGCGCGCGGCGGCGAATGGATCGAAACGCGTCTCTTGTCATCAGGACCGCGCACCAATCCCTGGTTCCAGGAATGCTCCTCGCGCGTCATCGAGGATGGCGACCTCGTCGCCTTCGACACGGACCTGATCGGCCCCTACGGGTTCTGCGCCGATCTTTCGCGCACATGGCTTTGCGGCGACGGAAAGCCGTCGAACGCGCAGCGCGACCTCTTCCGCATTGCCGCCGATCAGATCGCTCATAACACCGATCTGATGCGGCCGGGCATCTCCTTTCGCGATCTCGTCGAGCGCTCGGCGGTGCCGCCGGACGACTGCTATCCGACACGCTACGGCGTGCTCTATCACGGGGTCGGCCTGGCGGACGAATATCCGACGCTGCCGCATGCAAGCGACTGGACCGGCGACACGCCCGACGGCGCGCTCGAACCCGGCATGGTGCTTTGCGTCGAAAGCTATATCGGCAGGCTTGGCGGGCGCGAAGGCGTCAAGATCGAGGAGCAGATCCTGATCACCGAGACCGGCAACGAGAAGCTTTCAGCCTACAAGCTGGATGAGCGGCTGCTCTGATCCGCTTTCGACAGCCGCGACGGCGTCGCGCATCGCGGCAATGATTTTTTCCGGCGTCGTTCTGGCGGTGATATAGGGCAGGCCCTTGCGCCGCGCCGTCCAGCCGACCACCTTCACGCCCCTCGCCGCCGGCTCGAAACGTTGCGCCAGCGCCCAGCTTCCGCAGTCGATGGCCGCGACCTCGGCCCTGCCTTCCGCCACGGCCACGATCGACGACCGGTGGCCGCCGCTTTCGCCGCGCGAGGCGAAGATGTCCAGGCTTTCGCCCATCGCCTCCAGGTCGCGCTGCAGGCCGATCAGCCCGGACATCGAATCCGGATTGTTGAAGGTGAGGCGCTTGCCGCGGAGAAGATCGATCGGGATGAGGGCCTTGCCGTCCGCCGGCGAGGCAATCCCCGGTCCGCCATCCGCCGGCATCACCAGCGCGCTGGAATAGAGCTCTCCCTGCCCGCCCTCGAACGCATCGTAGCTCGGCTGCGCAACCACCTGCACATGCCGAGCAAGGCCGAGTTCCATCGGCCCCCAGCAGGTTTGTCCGAAGAGCAGCGCCGGGCTTAGCCAGAGCGGGAGAAAGTCCAACTCTTCCGGGGGCAGCGTCGCCGGGTCGGGCGCGATCGGCTTGCCGGCGCCGTCGAGTATGCCGCCGGGAACCCCTGGCAGTTCGCGATTGCTGCGCACGACCGCCTCCGGCGCATCGATGCCCCTTTGCCGGAAAGCGTCACGGAGCCGCGCCCATTGCGCGTCGACCTGGCCACGCGCTTCGGACCAATCATACATAGGCAGGGCCGCAACGAACTTGCTCATGTCGAATAGCTTTCAAAGACAAGCGGCCTTCGGCGCCTGCGTTCCGCCGCAAAAAAAGCGTAGCGGAAAGTCGAAATTACTCCTTCGGCGGCTCGGCCGGAACAGGCGCCGTGCCAAGTCCGCTGACATTGCGCGCCCTGACGCGCGGCTTGAAGGCGCGGCCCGGTTCCGGCGTGCGCCGCAGCACCGGATGGACGATCGGCTCCTTGGCCCTGAACGCATGGGCTTTCAGCATCGCAAAATAGTTCGGATAGGCATAACCGTTGTTCATCCGCAGCCATTCCTCGCGGCGCTCGCGAAAGAGCTTCGGCAGCCGGTACCAGGCAATGGTCGGGCTCTTGTGATGAACGAAATGCAGATTGTTGTTCAGGAACAGGAAGGAGAGCGGCGAGCGCTCGACGATCACCGTTCGCCCCTCCGGATGCTCCGACCACTGGTGCTCGGCATAGGTACGGATCGAGATCAGCGACTGGCCGAGCCACACCGGCACCAGGATATAGAGCCACAGCGGGATGCCGAAACCGAACGTGACGATCGGCGCGACAGCCGCGAGACCGAAGGCATGCAGCAGCCAGGCCTTGCGGGTCGCTTTGTCGCCGGCAAGGATCTGCTTGGCATCGTCGATGAAGAAACCGACCGAGGACAACCACGGACCGAGGACGAGGCGGCCGACCATGGTGTTGTTGATTTTGAGCAGAAGCTTCATTGTCGGCGGCAGATCCTCATGCATCCAGAGCGCCTGGTAGTAGCTCTCGGGATCGTCGAGCGGATCGGTCAGGCGCTCGTCTGCATGATGGCGAAGGTGGATGGTCTTGAAGCGGCGGAACGGCCAGACCATGCCGATGGGCAGGAAGACGAAGGCTTCATTGATCCTGGCGTTGCGGGTCGGGTGGCCGTGCAGCACTTCGTGCATGATCGAGGATTGCAGAGCCAGGATAAAGGGCAGGACGGCAAGCGCCAGAAGCGGATGGGATGGCCAGACAAGGAAGCCGGTAGCGAGCCATGCGCCGTAGCAGAAGAGTGTGAGGAAGACTGTCGGCCATTCGACAGCCGGTGTGCTGCTACGTCTCTTTTTCGTGCCGGTATTCACGCTTGCCATGCTCTCGACCACTGCCCCCCAGTCGCCGGAACCAACTCGATTCCTGACAACATTGTGTCAGGAGCCTGCCGTGACATCAACGCGACAATGCGCACAACCCGTTGCGAATGCGCATTTTTGGCGGCATATGTTATACATTGTAAACAGACATGGGGATTCATTTCCGCCTGAGCCACGTTCAGAACGGCCCCGGCGCAAATTTTTCCTCTCCAATGCTGGAGCAGCGTGATGGACAAGCGCGATCTGTCGACGACCTTTCGGGAGCGCCTGAAATTGCTCTTGACACGGTCCGACCTGAACCAGTCGGCCTTCGCGACGGCGGTCGGCATCGACCGTTCGGCGCTGTCGCAGCTGCTCTCCGGCGCCTCGACCCGCCTGCCGCGCGCCGAGACCCTCCTCAACATCGCCGCCGAGTTCAAAGTATCGCTCGACTGGCTGCTGGGCCTGAGCCAGGACGAAGGTGTCACCGGCGAAATTAGAGAAAGCCTGGAGATCGAGGAGGCACCCGACGGCTTCGACCGCACGCTTTTGGCCAAATGGCATGCCGAGGCGGCCGGTACCAAGATCCGCTATGTACCCGCCGGCATTCCCGACCTTCTGCGGACCGAGGCATTGGTGGAATATGAGGCCGGCATCGCCAACAAGAGCCGTGAGGCGCAGGCAGGCGAAACGCAATATCGCATCGACTACAACCGTCGGCCGGAGACCGACATGGAAGTCTGCATGCCGCGCCACACGCTGGAGATCTTCGCGCGCGGCCTCGGTGTCTGGGATCGTTTCCCGGAGGCCGAACGGCGCAAGCAATTGCTGCACATGGCGGCGCTGCTTGACGACCTTTATCCGACCTTTCGCCTGTTCCTCTATGACGGCCGCATTCGCTATTCGATCCCCTATACGATCTTCGGCCCCTATCGCGCCGCGATCTATGTCGGCGACATGTATATCGTGCTGAGCGCCACTCAGCCGATCCGCACGCTCACCAGCCATTTCGACAACCTGATCCGGGCCGCCGACATCAACGCGCACGAGGCCGCGAGCTTTGCGCAAAAGCTGGCCGCAATGTCCTTCCCATCAGGCTCTGCCTGATCGCGCGCATCGATATCATCTTGGCCGCCCCTCATCGTTCCAGGGAAACCCATTGGCCTTTCGCGGCCGCAAATTCGTTGACTGGACATAAAGACTTCTTTATATCGTTATTTGAATTTGAACGCGAAAGCCATTCCAGGCAGGAAATCCAGGGCCATGACCGCGACCAACCCGATTGACGCACTGCTTGCCGAAAAAGGCGTGCTTTTGGCCGATGGCGCCACCGGCACCAATCTGTTCGCGATGGGTCTTGAGGCCGGCGAAGCGCCTGAGCTGCTCAATGAGACGGCGCCCGAGACCATCGCCACCCTGCATCGCAACTTCGTCGACGCCGGCGCCGATATCATTCTCACCAACTCCTTCGGCGGCACTCGCCACAGGCTGAAGCTGCATCATGCGCAGGATCGCGTCCACGAGCTGAACAAGCGCGCCGCCGAGATTGCCCGCTCCGTCGCCGACAAGGCCGGCCGCACGGTGATCGTCGCCGGCTCCGTCGGCCCGACCGGCGAATTGCTGGTGCCGCTCGGCGCCATGACCTATGACGAGGCGGTCGAGGCCTTCGCCGAACAGATCGAGGGCTTGAAGGCCGGCGGCGCCGAGGTCGCCTGGATCGAGACCATGTCGGCGCCGGACGAGATCCGCGCCGCGGCTGAGGCCGCCATCCGTGTCGGCCTGCCCTATACCTACACCGGTTCCTTCGACACTGCCGGCCGCACCATGATGGGCCTGCTGCCGAAGGATATCCACGCCGTCGCCGATGGCCTGTCGCAGGCCCCTCTCGGTGTCGGCGCCAATTGCGGCGTCGGCGCTTCCGATATCCTGGCGTCGCTGCTCGACATGACCGAGGCGAAGCCCGATGCGACCGTGATCGTCAAGGGCAATTGCGGCATTCCGGAATTCCGCGGCGCAGAGATCCATTATTCCGGCACGCCGGAGTTGATGTCCGAATATGTGCGGCTGGCGGTCGATGCCGGCGCCAAGATTGTCGGCGGCTGCTGCGGCACCTCGTTCGCGCACCTTGCCGCCATGCGCAAGGCGCTGGATGCGCACACCAAGTCGACCCGCCCGACCGTCGAGACGATCGTCGAGCGCATCGGCCCGATGCGCAACAAGGCGGCGACGGCAAACACCGCCGAGACCAGCGAAGCCCGCCGCGAACGCCGGCGCAGCCGCGCCTGATACGCTTCTACTTGCTGTTTTCGGCGTAGCGCGACAGCGCGGTATTCAGATCGGTGCCGGCACTGCCCTGGTTGTCGGCGCCCATCGTCATCAGGGCGCCCGATGCGCCGGGGTCGCTGATCTGCTCGAGCATCGAACGAAAACGGTCGTTGTTGAGGGCCGAAAGCGCTGTGTTGCGCGCCGCGTCGACATCATTCCTGATGCGCGCGGATTCAGCTGAAGCAGCGGACGGTCCGCGCTCCGTGGCATTGACCGCCGTCGAATTCGCGTTCCCGATTGTCGTGATATGCACTGCTGATCCCTCAAACCCTATCGGCACCACTAACAGAAGCTCGTTGCGGCCAGGTTCCGGAAAAGCCGTGCAATTTAACGATCGAAAAAAGAGCCGGCAGGATTGTCCCGCCGGCTCTTCAGTCAATCGCAATGGCCTACTTGTTGCCGTCCAGCGACGAGGCCAGCCGCACCAGCGACAGGAACTCCGCCCGATAGCCGAATGGATCGGCGCCGCGCGCGGCATTGGCGATCTCCGCGATGCGGTCGTAGCTGAAATTCGCGGTCTGGTCCTCGTCGCGCAGCTTCTGCCCGAAGGCCGCGACGGCGACCGAAAAACGCTGGTCGGCGCCGGCCGCATCGAAGGACGAGACCTCGTTGGCGGCGGTCACCGGCGCGGTGATGAGCTTCGAGACGTTCTCGTCCGGCAGCTTGTAGCGGATCTTGACGAAGGCATATTCGCCCGCATTGGCGACGCCGCCATTGTCGACCTTGGCCTGGCCGTAGCGCAGCGGATCGACCTGCTCGCGGCCGCTGCCTTTCGGCGTGATCTCATAGACCGCCGTCACCGAATGGCCGGAGCCGATATCGCCGGCATCGACGCGGTCATTGTTGAAATCCTCGCGCTTCAGGGCGCGGGTCTCATAACCGACGAGACGGTATTCCGAGACCGTGGCCGGATTGAACTCGACCTGGATCTTGACGTCCTTGGCAATGGTGAACAGGGTCGAGGAGGCATCCTCGACCAGCACCTTCTCGGCTTCGGCCAGCGTGTCGATATAGGCCGCCGTGCCGTTGCCGTTCTGGGCGATGGTCTGCATCAACTGATCGTTCAGATTGCCGCGGCCGAAGCCGAACACCGAGAGAAACACGCCCGTCTTGCGCTCCCTCTCGATCAGTCGCTTGAGGTCGTCGTCGTCGGTCTGGCCGACATTGAAGTCGCCGTCGGTGGCAAGCATCACGCGGTTGACGCCGTCCTTGACGAAGGATTGCTGTGCAAGCTTGTAGGCCTCGCGGATGCCTTCCTCGCCGGCCGTCGAGCCGCCGGGCGCCAGATGGTCGATGGCCGCAAGGATCTTCTGCTTTTCCGCCGCCTTGGTCGGCATCAGCACCGTGCCGGCATTGCCGGCATAGGTGACGATCGAAACGGTATCGTCGGGCTTCAGCCTGCTGACCAGCAGGCGGAAGGCGGATTTGAGCAGCGGCAGCTTGTCCGGCTCGTCCATCGAACCCGAGACGTCGATCAGGAAAACCAGATTGGCCTTCGGCTGCTCGGCCGGCTTCACGTCGAAACCCTTGATCGCGACATGCATGAGCTTGGTGTGCTCGTTCCACGGCGTCGGCATGACGGTGACGGTCGAGTTGAACGGCGTCTTGGCCGAATCCGGTCCCTTCCAGTCATAGGGGAAGTAGTTGATCATCTCCTCGACGCGCACCGTGTCCGGGTCGGGCAGACTGCCTTCCTTCAGCGAGCGCCGCACGAAGGAATAGGAGGCGGTATCGACATCGATCGAGAAGGTCGAGACCGGATCCTGCGCCGTCTCATGCACCGGATTGGTCTTGAAAGTCTCGACGCGGTCGCGGTTTTCCTCCCGCGGCTGCATTTGGTCGGCGGGCATGGGCGCGGGCTGCACCATCAGCTTGGAATCGGCGACCGGCGGCGGAGACGCCGGTGTCGCGGCAGTTGCTCCTGCCGGCGCCTTGTCGGCCCGCTCCAACTGGTCGGCTCTCCGCTTCGGGGAATAGCCCGCAATTACCCCGACCCCGGCTTTGCCGCCGGCCGCGAGCTGGCCACTCTCCGCCGGCGCAGACTGCAGGGCGCGCTCGGCCTCGGGCGCCGCCTCCTGCTTGAGCAGGCTGTCGACCTCGGCCGCCGGCTTGGGCGGCGTTGCCGGCACCATTTGTGAATTGGCCTGGGTCTCGGCGTCCGCGTCGGTCTTCTTCTCCTTGGCGGGCGCCGCTGCCAGCGGCTCGTTGACCGCGGGCTGTTCCGGCGCCGGCTTCTGCGCCGCCGGTTTGTCGGCCAAGGTCTCGGTGACCGTGCCGTTGCCGCCCACGACGGGCGGCTGGTCCTTCAGCATCTCGAAAGCAGCATAGCCGGCGATAGGCAGCGCGACCAGCGCGGTGATGGCCGGCGTGGCGATGAGTTTCCGTTGCATGATGTCTCTCCAGAGCATTCTTGCTCGCTCCGTGAGACGAAGGCCTGCGGACGTTCCTTGGCGAACAGGCGAAATTTTTTCGTCGAGGTCGAAAGCCTGCATCGCGGCGGCGAACGCGCGCGCCTTCGCCTCGCCGCCCGGCGCCGGTACCGCGATGTCGCGTAGCCTTTCGAGTTCGTTGTCGTCGACCATGGTCACACTTCCCCGGCTGAGCGCATCAGCAGCTTCAGCCGTTTCTTCGCTTCATGGATGTGCCAGGACACCGTCGTCTCCGAGATCGCCATCACCTCGGCGGCCGCCGCGTGGTTGAGACCTTCGCCATAGACCAGCAGCACTGCGTCGCGTTGCTTGTCGGGCAGCATCCGCACCGCCGCCCACAGCGCCTCGGCCGGATCGTCGACCTCCGCCGACGCTTCGGCCGCGATCAGCGCATAGGCGCCGTAGGCATCGGTCTTGGCGGTGTCGCGGGCGCGCTTGCGCATCATGTCGCGCGAAGCGTTCAGCGTCATGGCATAGAGCCATGTCGTAAAGGCGCCGCTGCCCTGATAGTTGCGGATCGCGCGGCCGAGCCGCACGCAGACGTCCTGGGCGATGTCCTCGGCGTCGGCTTTGCGGCCGCACCAGCGATAGGCGGCGCGATAAACGAAACCATAGTGCCTTTCGAGCAATCTGCCGAAAGCACCGCTGTCTCCGCCCCTCGCCCGCCCGATCAATTCGGCATCGGAGGCTTCGCCGTCGTCCAGCATCATCGCCATCATTTGCCTGTTGGACGAAGGCTAATGGCCAATCCTTGGGGCGATGGAAAGATTTTTTTGCGAAGGCAATTAGGCGCGATGGACGAGGTGTGTCGAGATTCGGGTCAGGCCGAGCCGAAAATGGTGGTTTCCGAGAACCGGAGCGGAGCGTACTTAAAGTACGTGAGCACCGGAAGCGCAGGAAGCCGCCATTCGTAGGCCGGCCTCACCCGAATATCGGCACACCTTATCCCAGCGTCTCTTTGAAGAACGTCGTCAGCCGCTTCCAATGCCTCTCGGCGCCCGCCTCGTCATAGACGCTGTGGTCCTTGACGCACCAGCCGTGGCCGACGCCGACATAGTTTTCGATGACGTGGTCAACCTCTGCTGCCCTGAGCGCCTCCGCCAGCCGCGCCGACTGCTCTGGCGGAAAGCTGCGGTCGACGCCGGCGACGCCGACATAGACGCGCGCTTTGATCGAGGCCGCCTTGCGATGCGGGCTGTCGGCCGCGTCGCTGGCGAGATTGCCGCCATGGAAGCTTGCCGCGGCGGCGATACGGTCGGGATAGCTCGCCGCCGCGTTTAGCGCCCGCGCGCCGCCCATGCAGTAGCCGACGACGCCAATCGGTCCGGCGATCCCCTCGGCGGCCAGAGCATCGAGGAAGGCGCTGCCGTCGCGGATGGTCATGCCCTGCGTCGTGCCGCCGCTCAGCATCAACAGCAGGGCCTTGGTCTTTTCCTCGGCAAAGGCGGTTTTGGGATCGAACGGCCCATAGGGCGCATAGCGGTAGAAGAGATCGGGCACCAGCACGGCATAGCCATGCTCCGCGAGGCGCTCGGCCATCTGGTCGAGCGCCGGGCGCGGACCGAAAACATCCGTATAGAGGATGACGCCAGCCTTGGCCGGCGCGGCTGGACGAAACAGCCGTGCCTTCGCCGTGCCGTCCTGGGTCTTGATCTTGATGTCCTGCTTCGTCATTGCGCGCTCCGCCGGTTGCTAGGCGCTAGATATCCGCACTGCCCGCCAGGGCAAGCCGCAACCTCTCGATCGCGGTCAAGTTTCCGTGCGGTTCAGAAGAATGCCTACAGTCCGGCGAACGCCGCCATATGGAAAGCCTGGACATCGGCCGGATAGCGATACTCAATGCCATAGGGACAGGCGTTGCGGTCGAGACAGCCGCCGGCGCGGCAGGGCGCACCATCCCCGCCACGCACATGCACCAGGCACGCCTCGTGCGCAAAGCCATCCACCGAATAGGCACCGACCGGACAGGATTTCAGGCAGGGTTTTTCGACGCATGCGTCGCAAAGATGATTCATCTCATGAGCTTCGGGAAGAGAAATCTCGTCCTCGAACAGCAATGCGCCGCGATAGGCATGCCAAAGTCCATAGGTCGGATGCATGAGGATGCCGAGCGGCGACGGCTTCAGCCCTTCCGCCTGCATCGCCCATTGCTGGAACGGCAGATAGGGCCGGTCGGAGGGCGAAACCGCGCGGGCGCCGAATTCTTCCGCCACTGTACCGATCACCTCGCACGACCAGCTGTCGAGCGGGTTGGCGATGTCCCTCGCCTGTCGTTCCAGCCAGCGCTGAAAATGTTGCCAGGGCGCCGCGCCGGCCTGTCCGACGAGCAGCGCAGATTTGGCTGGAGCGCCCGAAAGTCCGGCTGGCGCCGTGTCATCGTCGCCAAAGCTGAAACCGCCACGGACGATCAAGCCGTCGGCCGCGAGCGCGGCCGCAATCTCCCCGACCGTGCCGCGCGCAAAAATCATCCTTTCCGGTCCGGATCGGAGAACGCGCTCCGCCAGACTTCCTTGTGGATGATGTTGGCGACTTTAGCCCCGCCTGACTCGGGCTCCTTTCACGTGAAGGCGTCGGCCATCGAGCCCTTCTTCCTGGCGATGAAATCCTTCAGCGCCTCGTCGATGGCCGGATCGAGATGCGGCGCCTCGTAGCTTTCCAGCCAGCGGCGGGCGAGCTCGTTGGCGCGCTGCGGGGCGGTCTTCTCGCCTTCGGCCAGCCACTGCTCGTAGGAATTGTTGTCGGCGATATTGGAACGGTAGAAGGCGGTCTGGAAATTCGCTTGCGTGTGGTCGCAGCCGAGATAGTGGCTGCCCGGACCGACCTGGCGGATCGCGTCCATCGCCTGGCCGTTTTCCGACAGGTCGACGCCTTCGGCAAACTTCTGCTGCATGCCGAGCTGGTCGATATCCATCATGAATTTTTCGTAGCAGGAGGCGAGACCACCCTCGAGCCAGCCAGCCGAATGCAGGACGAAATTGGTGCCGGCAAGGATCGTCGAGTTGAGCGTGTTGGCGCTCTCATAGGCTGCCTGCGCGTCCGGGACCTTCGAGGCGCAGAGCGAGCCGCCGGTGCGGAACGGCAGGCCGAGCCGTCGCGCCAGCTGCGCCGCACCATAAGAGACCAGCGACGGCTCGGGCGTGCCGAAGGTCGGCGCGCCGGACTGCATCGAGATCGACGAGGCGAAGGTGCCGAACAGCACCGGCGCGCCGGGCCTGATCAGCTGGGTGAACGAAGCGCCGGCGAGCACTTCGGCCAGCACCTGCGTCAGCGTGCCGGCAACCGTCACCGGGCTCATCGCGCCGGCCAGGATGAAGGGCGTGACGATGCAGGCCTGGTTGTGGCGCGAATAGACTTTCAACGCCCCTAGCATGGTCTCGTCGAACACCATCGGCGAGTTGGCGTTGATCAGGCTGGTCAGCACCGTGTTGTTCTCGACGAAGTCGTCGCCGAACACGAGCTTGGCCATCGCCACCGTGTCCTCGGCCCGTTCCGGCGCCGTCACCGAGCCCATGAACGGCTTATCCGAATACCGGATATGCGAGTAGATCATGTCGAGGTGGCGCTTGTTGACCGGCACGTCCACCGGCTCGCACACCGTGCCGCCCGAATGATGGATCGACGGCGCCATGTAGGCGAGCTTCACGAAATTCTGGAAATCCTCGATCGTCGCGTAGCGCCGGTTGCCGTCGAGGTCGCGCACGAAGGGCGGGCCGTAGACCGGCGCGAACACGGTCGCGTTGCCGCCGATCTGCACCGAGCGCTCCGGGTTGCGCGCATGCTGGGTGTAGATCGAAGGCGCGGTCTTCAACAGCGAGCGGCAAAGACCTTTCGGAAAATGCACGCGCTCGCCCTTGACGTCGGCGCCCGCTTCCTTCCAAAGCGCCAGGGCCTCGGCATCGTCGCGGAAGATGATGCCGATCTCTTCCAGCACCGTGTCGGTATTCTTCTCGATCAGCGCCAGGCCTTCCTCGTTGAGGACCTCGTAAACGTTGATCTTGCGCTTGATATAGGTGAGCTGCGTGCCCGGACCGCCGCCCGAGCGCGCCGCGCGCCGGGCCGCCGCGCCGCCGCTGGCACCGCGCCCGCGCCGTGCGTTTGACGCTTCCTGGTCGACTGCCGCGTTCTCGCTCATGATCGTGCTTCCTATAAAAACCTGGTCTGGATTGGCTCGCGGCCCGTAACCGCCGCTTCTCGCCGGATCGTAACCATGCACCCTATTGGAAACGGCCCGCCAGCGCCAACGCCTGTCGCAAAATCGACAAGAAAAGCGCCAACTTTCCAGTCGCTTTCCTTTTGCGGGAAGTCGCAAATCAGCTATGGCTAGCTTGCCCTCGCGGGTTAGGTATTGGCGCATCGATTTTTAGGCTGCCGCAGTCATTCCGAGCAGCAAGGAGCCCGAGAAAATGTCCGACGACGAGATCATCCTTTCCGAGCTTTCCGACGACGAGCTCGTGCAGCAGATGCACGACGACCTGTATGACGGCCTGAAGGAAGAGATCGAGGAAGGCACGCGCATCCTGCTCGAGCGCGGCTGGGCGCCTTACAAGGTGCTGACCGAGGCTCTGGTCGAAGGCATGCGCATCGTCGGCGAGGATTTTCGCGACGGCATCCTGTTCGTCCCGGAAGTGCTGTTGTCGGCCAACGCGATGAAGGCCGGCATGTTCATCCTGCGTCCGCTGCTCGCCGCCACCGGGGCGCCCAAGCAGGGCAAGATGGTGATCGGCACCGTCAAGGGTGACATCCATGACATCGGCAAGAACCTCGTCGGCATGATGATGGAAGGCGCCGGCTTCGACGTCATCGACCTCGGCATCAACAACGCCGTCGAGAAATACCTGGACGCCATCGAACAGCACCAGCCCGACATCATCGGCATGTCGGCGCTGCTCACCACCACCATGCCCTACATGAAGGTCGTGATCGACACGATGAAGGAAAAGGGTATCCGCGACGATTATGTCGTGCTGGTCGGCGGCGCGCCGCTCAATGAGGAATTCGGCAAGGCCGTCGGCGCCGATGCCTATTGCCGCGACGCGGCGGTGGCGGTCGAGACCGCCAAGGACTACATGAAGCGCAAGCACAACGTTCGCGCTTCCGCCTGACCCAAGGCATCAGGATGGATCGACAAGAAAAGCCGCGCCTTGCAGCGCGGCTTTTTTGTACCCAGATTATGGACGAGGCTGCAGATCAGTTGATGGTGTCTTTGACCGCCCTTGCCGTCGATTTGACGTCCTTGCCGACGCCCCGGATGGTGTTGGCGCAGGCCGTGAGTGCAAGCGCGCAGGCCAGGATGGCGATCGGCGCGATGCGTAGCAGTTTCATGGACGGTGTCTCCCTCGACAGATATTAAGCCCCGCAGCGAAAGCCGGCCCGACTTGGTCAAGACGCAAAAACCGGAACCGAATCAAACAGACAGGCTGCTCGTCATCGCCTGCGGGATGATTGCGCGCGAAGTTTTGGCCGTCAAGCAACAGCTAAAGCTCGACCATCTCGATCTGACCTGCCTGCCGGCCGAGTTTCATTTCTACCCGGACCGCATCGCGCCGGCGATGGACAAGGCGATCGAGAAAGCCAAGGCGGAAGGCTACCGGCACATCTTCGTCGGCTATGCCGATTGCGGCACCGGCGGCCTGCTCGACCGCGTCATCGAGAAGCATGGCGTCGAGCGCATGGCCGGGCCGCATTGCTTTGCTTTCTACCAGGGCATGGACGCCTACGCGAAGGTCGCCGATGACGACATGATGTCGTTCTACATGACCGACTTTCTCTGCCGCCAGTTCGACGCCTTCTTCATCAAGCCGCTCGGTCTCGACCGGCATCCCGAGCTGACCAAGGATTATTTCGGCAACTACGAGAAGCTGATCTATCTCGCCCAGACCGACGATCCGGAACTCGACAAGGTCGCCGAAAAAGCCGCCGCCATGCTCGGCCTCGTCTATGAGCGCCGCTCGACCGGCTATGGCGACCTGACAGGCGAGCTGGCGCGGACGGCACAGGGCGCTGCCCGAGACGCCTAGTCGTCACGCCTCTTCCAGCGCGGCAAGCACATCGGCGAAGCTGGTCTTGCAGACGAAGCCGAGCCGCTCTCGCGCCCGCAAGGGATCGTAGACGCGGTCGATCGAGGAAAACATGGTCCAGCCCTTCCTCGCATAGAGCCTCGAATAACCCGGGAAATAGCGCGCGACGACGGATGGCGCGTCGGCGATCAGCTCGGCGCAATCCTGCGGCCGGAACGGCGTCGGCGCCGAGATGATGAAGATGTCGAAGCCAAGGCTCGGCGCCTTCTCCAGGGCGGCCACATGGGCTTCCGCCGCATCCTCCACCGTCAGCCGCCGAAACAGCAACTCGTTGGCCTTGGTGTTGGCATCGGACTGTTCGATGGCATGCGCCATGTCGTCCGCCTCGGGAAAGAAGCGCGCCGTGCGCAATACCACCACCGGCAGTCCATGCTCGATATGGTAGAGGCGACAGAGATGCTCGGCCGAGAGTTTCGTCACGCCGTAGATGTTGCGCGGCTCAGGCGACATCTCTTCCGTCAGCCAGGCGGCCTTGCGCGCGCCGCCCTGGAACCCGGCGCGGATTGCCTGCGAGATCATGAGCGACGTCGTCGAGGTGAAGACGAAGCGTTGCACGCCGCAGGTCACGGCCGCATCGAGCAGATTGAGCGTGCCTTGCACATTCGTGGCGACAAAGGCCGTGTTCTCATGATGCTCGATATTCGGCTTGTGCAGCGCCCCACTGTGAATGATGGCCTCGATGCTGTTCTCGCGGACGGTCTTCAGGACAAGATCGCGATCCGCGATCGAGCCGACGACCTTTGTGCGCGCCGAGAGAACCGGATCAAATCCGATGACGTGATGGCCGAGCGCTTCGAGCCTCGGCTTGAGCGCGCCGCCCAGCCAGCCGGACGACCCCGTGAGCAGGATCCGCATTCGATCGAACCACCATTTTTCCGAACTGCTGTTGTTAAGCACGGATGACAGACGATCGCGAACCGGTAAGTTGTGCGCCAGCGATAGGAAGAACTTTGTTCCAGCCATTGATTTGAGGAAACACGTTCATGATGCCTCGCCTGCTCCTTGCCGCCCTCGGTCTCGTCGCCCTCACTTTGCCGTCCCTTGCCGACGGCGAGGTGCAGAAGCTGATCACGGCTGCCGACAAGGCGCGATTGGACAAATACGGCGAGACGCGCAAGGCGGCTCTCGAGGAGGCAAAAGCCGGCGATCCGTCCGAGGCCAAGCAGTTGGACGAACTGCTCGCCAGACCTCTCGTCGCCTTCTCCGACAAGGATCTCACCGGCAACTGGAAGTGCCGCACCATCAAGGCGGGCGGCCTGAGCCCGCTCATCATCTATGGCTGGTTCAAGTGCAAGGTGACCGACGACGGCTCCGGTTGGCGGCTCGCCAAGATCAGCGGCTCGCAGCACACCGCCGGCCGGTTCTTCGACGACGGCGAGAAACGCTCCATCTATCTCGGCTCGTTCTCGGTCAATGATGACAAGGCCAAGCCCTATGGCAGCGGCCCCGAAAGCGACCAGGTCGGCTACGCTTTCCGCAACAGCGCCACCGAATGGCGGATCGAATTCCCGGCGCCCTATTACGAATCGAAACTCGACATCATGGAATTCAAGCGCTGAGCCCGTCCTCTGCTGCCTCGTTGAAACGGCGCCGGCACACCAAGGATTAACCTGCTCTGCATAGCATGCGCGCGATTCAAGCGGGTGGGTGCCGTGGAAGCGTCGGACCAGAATACGCGACCGATCGTGGTCGTCACCGAAGGTGGCCCGCATATCTGGGCCATCGTCAATGCGCTTGCCGACCGCGTCGGTCCCGTCAGCGTCATCCTCGAATCCGCTGAATCCAAAAAGCGCCTGCTCACCCGCCGCGCGCGACGCCAGGGCTGGATCTCGGCCATCGGCCAGCTCGGCACCATGGTGCTGACCAGGCTCGGCAAGCGCTTTCTGGCTGCCCATGCCGAGAGACTGATCGCCGAGGAGAAGCTCGACACCGAACCGCGGCAAGGTCAGGCGATCATCCATATGCCATCCGCCAACGGGCCGGAATGCCTCGAGGCGATCGCCAGGATCAATCCGGGCGTGGTGCTGCTTGCCGGCTGCAGGCTGTTGTCGAAGCAAACGCTGGCAAGAATGCCTTGCCCAGTGCTCAACTACCATGCCGGGATCGCGCCGAAATATCGCGGCATGAATGGCGGCTACTGGGCGCTGGCCTGCGGCGATCAAGGGAATTTCGGCACCACCGTGCATCTGGTCGATGCCGGCGTCGACACCGGCGGCGTGCTGAAACAGGCGCGCGGCAGGCCCAGGACCGGCGACACCATCGCCAGCTACGCGCTGCGCCAGGCAGCCTTTTCGCGCGATATCTGCGTCGAGGCGGTCGGCAATGCGCTGGCCGGCAGACTGGAAACAATCGATCCGGGCCTACCGTCGAAGCAATGGTATCACCCGACGATCTGGTTCTATCTACGGACCGGCCTGACCAAACGCGTCTGGTAGGCCGGTCAATTGGTCGCCCTGTATGCTATTGTCTACAGGAGAGTGAGTTCTGCCGATGTCCAACATGGCCCTTATCAATATTCGCGTCACCTCTGACGAACGTGAGCTTCTTGAAGCTGCTGCCCGTCAAGCACACACCAGTCTCAGCGATTTCATCCGGCATAAGGCCGTTGAAGCAGCCGAAATGCAGGTGCTGGATGGGCTTGTGGTGACGATCCCGGCTGCCGATTGGGAAAAGTTCGAGGCTTGGGCAAAGTCGCCGGCGCGGGGGCGCGCCGGTTTGCAAAGGCTCGCTGCGTCGCGGCCTGTATGGCAGGTCTGACACCTCCTCGGCCCCTTGCCAACGACGACGGAAACCCCGTCTCTCAATCCGCGCTCATGACCTTTCTTTTTGCGACCTCCGGCAGCGTCGCTTTTGAAGGCGCGCGCGTCGTCCCATAACAAGCGGCTCAACCACGCATGCGGCAATGCTCCAAGACTTCGAGGAGTTGAGAATTCATGGCCGATCTGATCGTCGTCTACTGGCGCGATATCCCTGCCCAGGTCATCGTCAAGAAGGGCCGGCAGAACGCCAAGAGGGAATTGCCGCTGCGCTTCACCGAGGCGATCGACATGTGCGCCATGCGCACCGGCGCCGGCGGCACCGACGACTATCTGGCGGAGTGGCGCAAGGCCGACCCGGTTCCGGTCGGCGACGACATCGAGGCCGAGGTCGAGAAGGCCTATCGGGAACTCGACACGAAATATGACCGCGAGCGGCTGGTCGCTCTGGTCAAGGCTGGCGGGAAAGAAAATGTCTGAGCAACAGCCGGCGGTTACCCAGGCCACCTTGGTCAAGAAGGCAGCGCCGAAATCCGATTACAAGCCGGCCGATGTGTCGCCGCAGCGGCGCGTCCAGCGCACATTTGCCGTGCGGCTTTGGTCGATCCGGCACTCGCGACTGCTGGAATGGTTCTACAGCAGGTTCGCCGACGTCTTCCTGCTGTTGCACCCTCTGTGGAAAGGCATCGGCTACGGCCACGTCGAAGCCCCGGTGAAATTCGTCGAGAAGCGGGTCAAGGGCTTCATGTTCGACTGCCGCATGTGCGGCCAATGCGTGCTCTCCTCCACCGGCATGTCGTGCCCGATGAACTGCCCCAAGCAACTGCGCAACGGCCCTTGCGGCGGCGTGCGCGCCAACGGCAATTGCGAGGTCGAGCCGGACATGCCCTGCGTCTGGGTCAAGGCTTGGGAAGGCTCGCGCAACATGGTCCACGGCGACAAGATCCTCACCGTGCAGAAGCCGGTCGATCAGTCGCTGCGCGAAACCTCGGCCTGGCTCCGCGTGACCGCGCAGGCCGCCGCCGCGCGCGAAGCGGCCAAGAATCCCGGAGCTTCGGCATGACCGTCCGCCAGATCGACGAGAACCCGGCCGGCATCCACCTGCCGCTCGAGCCCCTGCCAGGCCACACGTCGCGCGGCCGGCTGGAGCGCGTGCTGCGCCGCGGCGAGTTTGCTGTAACGACCGAGCTCAATCCGCCCGACAGCGCCGATCCGGAAGATGTCTACAACCGCGCCAAGATCTTCGACGGCTGGGTCGACGCCATCAATGCGGTCGACGCCTCGGGCGCCAACTGCCACATGTCCTCGGTCGGCATCTGCGCGCTGCTCACCCGCATGGGCTATGCGCCGATCATGCAGATCGCCTGCCGCGACAAGAACCGCATCGCTATCCAGGGCGACGTGCTGGGCGGCGCCGCCATGGGCGTCGCCAATATGCTGTGCCTCACCGGCGACGGCGTGCAGGCCGGCGACCAGCCGGGTGCCAAGCCGGTATTCGACCTCGATTCCATGTCGCTGCTCGAAACCATCCGCATCATGCGCGACAACGGCAAATTCCTGTCCGGCCGCAAGCTGACGACGCCGCCGCAGGTCTTCCTGGGTGCTGCCGTCAACCCCTTTGCGCCGCCTTACGACTTCCGCCCGATCCATCTCGGCAAGAAGATCGCCGCCGGCGCGCAGTTCGCGCAGACGCAGTATTGCTTCGACGTGCCGATGTTCAGAACCTTCATGCAGAAGGCGCGCGACCTCGGCCACACCGAAAAGCTGTTCCTGCTCTGCGGCGTCGGCCCGCTCGCCTCCGCCAAGACCGCGAAATGGATCCGCTCCAACGTGCCGGGCATCCACATCCCCGATGCGGTTATCAAGCGGCTGGAGGGCGCGCAGGATCAGAAGAAGGAAGGCAAGCAGCTCTGCATCGACATCATCAACGAGGTGAAGGAAATCCCGGGCGTCGCCGGCATCCATGTGATGGCCTATCGCCAGGAAGAATATGTCGCCGAGATCGTCGATGAATCCGGCGTGCTGAAAGGCCGCCAGCCTTGGAAGCGGGAGATCCGCCGCGACGACCAGCTGGTCGCCGACCGGCTCGACCACCTGCTGCATGACGAGATTACCGAAACCCAGGTGGATATGGTGAAGACCGCGCATTGATGTATGTCGCCCCAAAATGGGAACCGGTTTGGGCAACGACACATATGAACTTAGAATCTAAGAGCGCGGACGGCACGCATTCACTTGAACCAAATCAGATAACGATATAAAGAAGTCTTTATATCCCGACGGAGAGATTTCATGACCCGCACCATCGTCGCCTCGGCGACCCGAGAAATCGTCATCGGCTTCGATCAGCCCTTCTGCGTGATCGGCGAACGCATCAATCCGACCGGCCGCAAGAAGCTCGCCGCGGAAATGGTGGCCGGCAACTTCGAGACCGTCATCAAGGACGCGCTGGAACAGGCCGCCTGCGGCGCCACTATGCTCGATGTCAATGCCGGCGTCACCGCGGTCGATCCCAATGCGACCGAGCCGGCGCTTCTGGTGCAGACGCTGGAGATCGTGCAGGGCCTAGTCGACCTGCCGCTGTCGATCGATAGCTCGGTCACCGCCGCGATCGAGGCCGCGCTTAAGGTCGCCAAGGGCCGTCCGCTGGTCAACTCGGTCACCGGCGAGGAAGAAAAGCTCGAGGCCATCCTGCCGCTGATCAAGAAATACAACGTTCCGGTCGTCGCCATCTCCAACGACGAGACCGGCATCTCGATGGACCCGGACGTCCGCTTCGCCGTCGCCAAGAAGATCGTCGAGCGCTGCGCCGATTTCGGCATCCCGGCGCATGACGTCGTCGTCGACCCGCTGGTGATGCCGATCGGCGCGCTGGGCGATGCCGGCCGCCAGGTGTTCGCGCTGCTGCGCCGATTGCGCGAAGAGCTCAAGGTCAACACCACTTGCGGCCTCTCCAACATCTCCTTCGGCCTGCCGCATCGCCATGGCATCAACGCCGCTTTCATCCCGATGGTGATCGGCGCCGGCATGACCTCGGCAATCATGAACCCGGTCCGTCCGCAGGAAATGGAAGCCGTGCGCGGCGCCAATGTGCTGAACGGCACCGACGAGAACTGCACCAACTGGATCCGCACCTACAAGGACTATAAGCCGGCCGAAGGCGGTCAAGCGGTTGCGGCTCCAACAGCCGTCAATGCGCCGGGCGAAGGCAACGGCAATGGCGGCCGTCGCCGCGGCGGCCGCGAAGCCCGCATGGCCAGAGGATAAGCGCGCAATCGTGAGCCGCACCGCAAACAAGGCTGGTCCGATCGCATCGTGGATGCGGCCGGACAGCTCTGCTTTGCGTTCAGGCCACGCCCAATATGGCGTCGAAGAGTGCCATGCCCGCCCACGATCCGAAGATGCCTGTCACGCCGCCGACGATAAAATCATCATCATAGGCGGGCCAGAACGCGTGCAGCAGCAGCGCGCCGACGATCGCGCCGAGGATCCCGGTGGCGAGATATTGCGGATTGCGCAGCCACGAGCCCTTTATCACGCGCACCATGGTGAACGCGGTGAAGATGGCGGAGAGCAGCAGATCCGACATTGTTGGCCCCTGGACCAACGGACTCTCCGCCCAATAGTAAAACGATCCGTTAAACGGCATCGGCGATTGCCATCGAGACACGTGCCAGCATGAATCCTCCACCCAACATCACCGATCCGCTCGTGCTGTTCATGCCGTCCGGCAAGCGCGGCCGGTTCCCGATCGGAACGCCAGTGCTCGATGCCGCGCGCCAGCTCGGCGTCTATGTCGAAAGCGTTTGCGGCGGCCGCGCCACCTGCGGCCGCTGCCAGATCGAAGTGCAGGAAGGCAATTTCGCCAAGCACAAGATCGTCTCGTCCAACGACCACATCTCGCCCAAGGGCGCCAAGGAAGAGCGCTATGAGCGCGTGCGCGGGCTGCCCGAGCGGCGCCGCCTCTCCTGCTCGACGCAGATCCTCGGCGACCTCGTCATCGACGTGCCGCAGGACACGGTCATCAATGCCCAGACCATCCGCAAAGACGCCGATACCAGGGTGATCGCCCGCGATACGGCGATCCGCATGTGCTATGTCGAGATCGAAGAGCCCGACATGCACAAGCCGCTCGGCGACCTCGACCGGTTGAAGATCGCCCTGATGAAGGACTGGGGTTTCAGGAACCTCGAATTCGACTTCTATCTCATGCCGCAGGTGCAGGGCATCCTGCGCAAGGGCAACTGGACCGCCACCGCCGCCATCCACAAGGACGCCGACAGCGACATCGCGCGCGTCATCGCGCTATGGCCCGGCCTCAAGAACGAGGCATACGGCCTCGCCTGCGACATCGGCTCGACCACCATTGCCATGCATCTGGTGTCGCTGCTGTCGGGCCGCGTCGCTGCGTCCTCCGGCACGTCCAATCCGCAGATCCGCTTCGGCGAGGATCTGATGAGCCGCGTCTCCTACGTGATGATGAACCCGGACGGCCGCGAAGGCATGACGGTCGCCGTGCGCGAGGCGATCTCCGGCCTCGTCGACAAGGTCTGCGCGGAAGGCAATGTCCAGCGCAACGACATCCTGGATTCCGTCTTCGTCGGCAATCCGATCATGCATCATCTGTTCCTCGGCATCGATCCGACCGAGCTCGGCGGCGCGCCTTTCGCGCTTGCCGTCTCCGGCGCGGTGCGCATCAAGGCCTCCGACATCGGCCTGAAGCTCAACCAGGGCGCGCGCCTTTATATGCTGCCCTGCATTGCCGGCCATGTCGGCGCCGATGCGGCCGCCGTCACCCTGTCGGAAGGCCCGCATCGCCAGGACGAGATGATGCTGATCGTCGACGTCGGAACTAACGCCGAGATCGTGCTCGGCAACTCCACGCGCGTCGTGGCGGCCTCC
Organism: Mesorhizobium sp. B1-1-5; assembly: GCF_006443065.1. Lineage (NCBI taxonomy): Bacteria > Pseudomonadati > Pseudomonadota > Alphaproteobacteria > Hyphomicrobiales > Phyllobacteriaceae > Mesorhizobium > Mesorhizobium sp. B1-1-5. The sequence continues at coordinate 25,142 of NZ_VFWS01000009.1, forward strand.
TCCCCAACCGGCCCGGCCTTCGAAGGCGCGGAGATCTCCGGCGGCCAGCGCGCGGCGCCTGGTGCCATCGAGCGCGTTCGCATCGACCCCGAAACGCTGGAACCGAAATATCGGGTCATCGGCTCGGAGCTGTGGTCCGATCAGCCGGGCTTCACGGACAGCGTGCAGGCGACCGGCGTCACCGGCATCTGCGGCTCAGGCATCATCGAAGTGGTGGCGGAGATGTATCTCGCCGGCATCATCTCGGAGGATGGCGTCGTCGACGGATCGCTCGGCATGCGCTCGCCGCGCATCGTGCCCAACGGCCGCACCTTCTCCTACGTGCTGAAGGAGGGCGAGCCCAAGATCACCATCACCCAGAACGACGTGCGCGCCATCCAGCTTGCCAAGGCGGCACTCTATGCCGGCACCAAGCTTCTGATGGAGAAGCAGCACACCGATCATGTCGACCGCATCCATTTCGCCGGTGCGTTCGGCTCCTTCATCGATCCGAAATACGCCATGGTGCTCGGCCTGATCCCGGATTGCGACTTGGACAAGGTCCAGGCCGTCGGCAACGCCGCCGGCGCCGGCGCGCGCATGGCGCTGCTCAATCGCGGCTACCGGCGCGAGATCGAGGAGACGGTGAGCAGGATCGAGAAGATCGAGACGGCGCTTGAGCCGAAATTCCAGGAGCACTTCGTCTACGCCATGGCGCTGCCGAACAAGGTCGACCCCTTTCCCAAGCTGGCGGCCGCGGTGAAGCTGCCGCCGCGCAAGGCGATGAGCGAGGACGGCACCGCCGGCGACGCTACCCCACGCCGGCGTTCACGCGAGGAGCGCGCTGCACGGCGCGGTCGGGACTAACGCTTCAGCTCATTCCGCGGCCCCTGCGGCCGCGGCATTGGCTGCCTTCACGGCGCCCTTGGGACGGTGCGGATGCAGCAGCCCGATCAATGGTTTTTCGACGATCAGATAAAGCATCGCCGAGAGCGCAAGCGTGGCGACCAGGATCGTCGCCGGCTGCAACGCTGCCGGCAGGCCGGTCCTCAGGATGACGCCCGTCGCCAGGACGCCGACCACGACATGCCACAGATAGATCGAATAGGACGCATCGCCGAGAAATGTGGGCAACGCAGCCGGCTTGAACGGCCTCGCCCGCTCGGCAAAAACCGCGCCCGCCACGATCAGCGCGGCCGGAAGCCCCCAGCGCAAGGCGCGAGCCATGCCGGCGTCGAACAGCGGACTTGCCGCAAGCAGAAGGAATCCTGCGCCGGCCATGGCCAACCCCACCGCAAGCGGGAGCCGATAGCCCTGGAGCCAGAAGCGCCCAACCACGACGCCGGCGGCGAACTCGAGCACGATTGGATCGGTGAAGGCGCGCGCATATCCAGCGGCAAAAACAAAATGCAGCGCGACGATGGCAACAAGGGCGCCCACGAGGACGCCGAACCGCCAGCGCTCCCCGAGGAACAGCACCAGCGTGAAAACGAGATAGAACATCATTTCATAGCAGAGCGTCCAACCTTGTATGACGATGGGATGCAGCGCGTTCTCCTGCAGAATCGGCAGGAAGAACAGTGACCCAACGAAATTCGGGACGCTGAAGAAATGGCCGTAGAAGAACTGCGGCTTGATCAGGATGCCGGCCGCGGTCAGCAGCGTGACGATCCAATAGAGAGGCACGATGCGGGTGATCCGGCGCCCCATGAAGCGCCAAGGATCAGCCGGCCTGCCGGCCGTCGTCACCCACATGATGAAGCCGCTGATGACGAAGAAGATGTCGACGCCGGCTGCCCCGACGTCGAACGGACCGCCGAACTGCTCGCTGACGTGAAAGCATACCACCGCGCACGCGGCGAGGCCGCGCAGATATTGAACACTATGGATGCTCGTCACGATGCCTCGATCCGATCGCATCATGTTGCGATGCACACGCCCCACGCCGCATTGCACAATAACAATGCAGTCGCTTGCTGCTGTCAACCGCTGATGGCAGCTATCCAGATAGAAACCGGCATAGCAGCCCCTCTAAATTCGTTTGCATGCAAATGTTTCCGGATTCGCGCGATCCGGAAACCGAAACGCTGTTTTCGCGAAATCGATCCGATACATGCGTGACGCATTTAGCGCGCATCGAACGGCGGCCGACCATGCATGTCGCCCAAAAGTGTCTTTTGGGAAACGACATGCGTGAAAGTAGATCCTCGGCTGCCGCTGGTCTTCAAGGGAGATGAAAATGTCGATGTACGATAATCTCAGCCGCTTCGGTGTGACCATCAGGCAGGCTCATGCCAGGAACAAGGCGATCCGCGCGCTCAACGATCTGCCGGCGCATGTCCAGAAGGATATCGGCTGGCCGGCCTCGCCGCCGAGCGACCCGCAGGCAGCCCTTCATGCGCTGCTTCTGGGCACGCCGCGCTGATGACCTTCGCCGACAAATGCAAGTTGCTCGGCAAGCGCCTGGGCCGCGACGCGGCCTCGGCGAACGTCGACAACAAATTGCGCGCGGCGCTACTGCCGAAGCGGCGCTAGAGCAATTCCAGGAAAGTGCGCGGCGGTTGGGCTCGGCAATTCGCCGTAGCCTTCCGCCCGAAATCGCGCAAACAAAGAACCGGCACCATCCGATCACGCCGATGTGCCAGCGTGATCCTTGACATTTTTAACTGAGGTACAATCTTCGCAGAGCGGGGGGAATTCTCTTAGTCGGCTCTGCCGAAGTGCGTGTATCTGCATGCCCAGTTTGAAAAGCCATCTCGTTTCGTTCGTTCTCAGGCACAGCCGCAAGAAGGCGTTTTCCAGTCCCGAGAACCTGCAGCGCTGGATCGCCTACGCCCGCAAGACCGAGGACTATCATCCGCCGGCCGTGCTCAGGGCACGGCTGGACATCACCGAGACCGAGATCAACGGCTTTCCCGTCTATGAGATCGCGCCGAAGGCGGGCGAAAGCCGGCGCATCCTCTACATGCACGGCGGCGCCTTCGTCTTTCAGATCACGTCCTACCATTGGGGGCTGATCGCCGAGATGGCCGAGCGTCTCGGCTTCGGCATCACCGTGCCGGTCTACCCCATCGCGCCGGAGCACGACTTCCATGACATGTTCGGCATGGTCGGCAACGTCTACCGGCGCATGCTCGAAGAGACCGACGCCGAGGACATCGTCTTCATGGGCGATTCCGCCGGCGGCAACATGGCGGTCGTGCTGACCATGATGGCGGCCGAGGAAAGCTTGCCGGCACCGTCGCGGCATGTGCTGATCTCGCCCGGTCTCGACGTCTCGCTTGCAAATCCCGAAGTCTTCGAGGCCGAGCGGCAGGATCCGTGGCTGGGTATTGCGGGTGGGCTGGAAGCGGTGCGGCTCTACAGCGCCGGTTTCGATCGCACCGACTGGCACATCAGCCCGCTTTACGGCAACCTGTCCGTGCTGCCCAAGACGCTGCTGCTGACCGGTTCACGCGACATGCTGACACCGGATAATCTCATCTTCGCCGAACGCGCACGCGCTGCCGGCGTCGAGGTCGACCTGGTCTACGAGGAAGGCATGTTCCACGTCTGGCCGCTGATCGAGATGCCCGAGGCGCGCCGCGCTCGCGATTCCATCGTCGATTTCCTCAGCGTTCCGGCGCCAGCCCGAGCCCGCGCTCGACGCAGGACGAAAGCTGCTTTCGCAGCCCGCTCCGCGCCCGCGGCCGAATAGTTCAGAACTTGCCGGTTTCCCGGAACACTTCGAACGTCGCCCGGATGTGGTCGGCCACGGCCTTCACCGGCGCGCTCGCATCGGGCGCCACCACCATGGCAAGATTGTAAGTGCCGATCTCGGGCATGCCGTCCTTGGCGCCGAGCGAGACCATATCGTCGCCGAGGAAGGACTTCGGCAGCGGCGCTACCGCGAGATCGGCCATGATCGCGGCGCGCTGGCCGGCCGTGTGTGCGCTCATATAGGCGATGCGGTAGTTGCGACCCTCGCGTCCAAGCGCTTCGAGAGCGCCGGCCCGCCAGGCGCAGCCTTCTTCCCACAGCGACACCGGCAACGGTTCACGCAGATGCGCGCAGCCGCCCTTGGCGCCCGCCCACACGATCGGCTCGGTCAAAAGCACCTCCGCGCCGATCGCGCTGGTCTTGTAGGAATTGGTGAGCAGCGTGATGTCGAGCGCACGGTCGTCCATGCGGCGCCGCAGATTGATGCTCTGGTCGATGGTGACGTCGACGGCGATCGAGGGATGCGACTGGGCAAAACGCTTCAGCACATGCGGCAGCACGCGCTCGCCATAGTCGTCCGGGGAACCGAGCCGCACCACGCCGACAATGTCGGGGATGATGAATTTCGACACCACCTCGCGGTTGATCGACAAAAGCCGGCGCGCATAGCCGAGCAGCATCTCGCCATCCGTGGTCAGCGTCACCGAACGCGCGTCGCGCGCGAAGACGGAACGGCCGAGGATGTCCTCCAGCTTCTTGATCTGCATGGAGACGGCCGACGGCGTGCGGAACACCGCATTGGCGGCGGTGGTGAAGCTGCCGGTCTCGGCGATCGCCACAAAGGTGCGCAGCACATCGAGGTCAAGCAGCGGCAAGGGATGATTGAGCGGGGCGTTCATGGCAGCTTGCCTTCAATTTTTCTGATGCAATCCATCATTCCATTTCGTTTGATTGAACACCCCTGCAATCGACGTGAAATGAAGCTGAAACAGACCTGACTTAACGCAGTGACGGGCGCCTCCCTGCCCGCATAGAGGAGAAAGAAATGTCTATCCTGTCGTCCATCGGTCGGCTTGCGACCGAATTCAGCGCGGCCCGCGCCCGCTACCAGACCGAACGCGCCATCCATGCCCTGCCGATCGAACTGCAGAAGGATATCGGCTGGCCGGAAGCCGCCGACGCCAAGACCGGCATGCGCTTCGGCGTCGGAAGCTGGGCCGGAGCGAAGTAATCAAGTGTGTATGGAGTTCTGAAGGCCTGTCGGATCAGCTCGACAGACCTTTCGTTTGTTTAGAGCCTTTTTGTTTGCATTCAAACGGCTTTCCAGCCATGCAGCAGCCGCATGACGCATATGAACAAGCCACATAGCAAGTTAATTTGCGAATTAAGTCATTGTAAAAAATCGGAAATTTTGAGCGTGCTGCCTAAAAACGCCGCAGATGATGTCGCTTTTCATAACAAGCGCTTCGCTTTTGCGATTTAGTTTTTGCTGAAGCGAGCCTATATCGACGCCAGCAAACGAGCTGCCCCACTCCATCAAGCGAAGGCGACCCGTCTGAGCAACCGAATGGAGATGATGATGAAGCTTTTTGCCCGCCTGTTCGCCCGCCGCGAAATGAACCTGACGACCGCTCTCGAGCGTCAGCGTCTCGCCAAGACAATGCCCGGCCAGACCGGCGCCATGAATGCTGCCCGTCTCGGCTTCGTCGCCTGAGGCAATCGGCATCCAAAGCTGAATTCAACGCCGCCCGGTTTAACCGAGGCGGCGTTTTCATGTGCATTGACGTTGCATTGCCCGGGCGATCGAGCTTTATGCCTCGCTGAATTGCCCATTTGCGACCCATGTCGCAAATTTAATCTTCACTTAGCCGCCTACCCGATTGACAGGAATGCTTTTTCCTGTTGTCGCTATGCTGTTCGCGACATCCTGTTCGCGTCATGGCTGCGTGAGGTTTCCCCGTGAATGCCGTAAAGCATCCGATCAAGAGATCGTTTGTATTCTTCCTCATTCCCGATTTCACCATGATCGCCTTTGCGACGGCGCTCGATCCGCTGCGCTCGGCCAACCGGATGCTCGGCTACGAAGCCTATCGCTGGCGGCTGGCCAGCATCGACGGCAAGCCGGTGCGCGCTTCGAACGGCGTTGAATGCGCCGTCAACACCTCGCTTGAGGAAGAGCGCAAGAAGATGGCTGGGCCCGATCGGCCGAACATGGCGATCGTTTGCAGCGGCATCAATGTCGAGCGCTACCACAACAAGTCGGCCTTCGCCTGGCTGCGCGAGGAATATAACCGCGGCGTCGCCGTCGGCGGCCTGTGCACCGGCGCGCATATCCTGGCCGCCGCCGGCCTCTTGTCCAACAAGCGTTGCGCCATCCATTGGGAAAATCTGCCGGGCTTTTCCGAGGCATTCCCGAAGGCCAATGTCTTTGCCGACCTCTTCGAGGTCGACCAGAACGTCTACACCTGCGCCGGCGGCACCGCCGCGCTCGACATGATGCTGAAGCTGATCGGCGACGATTTCGACGAAAGCCTCGTCAACCGCGTCTGCGAGCAGGTGTTGACCGACCGCGTGCGCAGCCCGACCGACCGCCAGCGCCTGCCGCTGCGCGCCCGCCTTGGCGTGCAGAACTCCAAGGTGCTGACCATCATCGAGCTGATGGAGGCCAACCTTTCCGAGCCGCTGTCGCTGATCGAGATCGCCGACCATGTCGATCTGTCCCGCCGGCAGATCGAGCGCCTGTTCCGCACCGAAATGGGCCGCTCGCCTGCCCGCTACTATCTGGAGATCCGGCTCGACCGCGCCAGGCACCTGCTCATCCAGTCATCCATGCCGGTGGTGGAAGTGGCGGTGGCCTGCGGCTTCGTCTCCGCTTCGCATTTCTCCAAATGCTACCGCGAGCTCTACGCCCGCTCGCCGCAGCAGGAGCGCGTCGACCGCAAGCAGTTGCTGGCGGCTTGAGCGGGCAAAGGCGCAGTCGTCTAGGCGGACTGCTCCTGCGCGGTCCGCATTGCCTCGATGCGGATGTCTTCGGTAAGCTGCGCCTTGAGCGCGGAAAATTCCGGGCTGGTCTTCAGCGTATAGTGGCGCGGATGCGGCAGGTCGACCGGCACGTCCGATTTGATGCGGCCGGGCCGGGCGCTCATCACGATCACCCGCGACGCCATGAAGATCGCCTCCTCGATGTCGTGGGTGACGAACAGCACCGTCTTCTTGCGCCGCTCCCAGATACCGAGCAGCAGTTCCTGCATCAGTCCGCGCGTCTGGTTGTCCAGCGCGCCGAACGGCTCGTCGAGCAGCAGGATCGCGGGGTCGTTGGCCAAAGCGCGCGCGATCGCCGTGCGCTGTTGCATGCCGCCCGACAGCTGCTTCGGCCAATGGTTCTCGAAACCCCTCAGCCCGACGAGATCGACATAGGAAGCGACGATCTCGTTGCGCTCTCGCTCGGGCCTGCCTTGCTCGCGCAGGCCGAAACCGATGTTCTCGGCAACCGTCAGCCAGGGAAACAGCGTGTAAGACTGGAACACCATGCCCCGGTCCGGCCCCGGCCTTGTGACCGCCTTGCCGTCGAGCAGCACGCGGCCGGTGCTCGGCGCCTCCAGCCCGGCGACGATCCTCAGCAGCGTCGACTTCCCGCAGCCGGACGGTCCCAGGATGGTGATGAAATCATTCGCCGAGACGGACAGCTCAACCGGCTGCAGCGCTCGCACCGGCTCCCCGCCCCTGACCCCGGCAAAGGTCCGCGAAACGCCTTCGATCAGAAGCTTGCTCACGCCAGGCTCCATGGATAGAGCCAGCGGTTGAGCGCCTTGAAGGCGAAATCGGACAGAAGCCCGATCAGCCCGATGACGATGATCCCGAAGATGATCTGCCCCGTCGCCAGCCGCGACTGGCTGTTGATGATCATGTAGCCGATGCCCGACGAGGAGCCGATCAGCTCGGCGACGATGACATAGGTCCAGGCCCAGCCGAGCACCAGCCGCAGCGTCTCGGCGATCTCCGGCGCATTGGCCGGCATGATGACGCGCTTGACGATGCCATTTTCGGTCGCTCCCAGCGTGTAGGCAGCTTCGACAAGGTCCCGCCTCGTGCCGCCGACCTTGACCGCGATGATCAGAATGATCTGGAACACCGAGCCGACGAAGATCACCAGGAGCTTTTCGAGCTCGCCGATGCCGGCCCACAGGATGAGCAGCGGGATGAAGGCCGACGCCGGCAGGTAGCGCGCAAAGGATACGAACGGTTCGAGGAAGGCTTCGACCGGCTTCCAGGCACCCATGGCGATGCCGATCGGCACCGCGACGATCGACGCCAGCACGAAGCCGCCGAAGACACGCCAGATGGTGATCAGTATATCCAGCCAGAAACGATCCTCGGTAAGCAGTCGCCAGCCATCCTTCAGCATCGACAGCGGATCGGCGAGAAAGATCCGGTTCACGTGGCCGCCGAGCGTGATCCACGCCCAGAACGCAACGAACAGGACAAAGAAGGCGACGCCGAGCACGGTTCGCGTGCCCGGCGCAACGGGGTGCAAGGGGCGCAGCATCAGGAAGTCCTTGAGAGGAGGGATCGGCGGCGTGACACCGCCGATCGGGCGATACGCGATCAGTCGGCGATCGCGCTGGTGTCTGCAAGCGTCGACACATCCGGCGCTTCCTTGATCAGCCCCATCTGCAGCAGCAGCTCTGCCGCGGTCTTGGAAAAGTCCTGAAAATCCTTGGTGAAGAACTGCTTGTTCTCCGCCTTGTCGGCCCATTTCAGGTACTTGGCCGAGTCCTCGAACTCCTTGGCCGACTGCTTCACGTCGGCTCCCATGATCTCGTAGGATTTCTGCGGATCCTTTTTGATCATGTCGAGCGCGTCGAAATAGCTGTCGGCGAGCGCCTTGGCGGCATCGGGATTGGCCTTGAGGAAGTCCGGCGTGCAGCCGACCGTGTCCATCACCATCGGATAATCTAGCGTGGTCGCCAGGATATGGCCCTGGTCCGCCTTGTCGCGCACGGCTGAGATGAAGGGCTCGTAGGTGACGGCGGCATCGTTCTGGCCGGCGAGGAAGGCTTGCGCCGCCGCGTCCGGCTCCAGGTTGACGACGGTGACGTCCTTGGTCGACATGCCGTTCTTGTTGAGCACCCAGGCGAGCAGGAAATAGGGCGAGGTTCCGGGCGCGGACGAGGCGACATTCTTGCCCTTGAGATCGGCGACGGTCTTGATGTCGTTGCGCACGACGATGCCGTCGGCGCCATAGGATTTGTCGAGCTGGAAGATCTGCTTAGTGGTGACGCCGCTGGCGTTCCACACCATCCAGGTCTCGACCGTGGTTGCCGCGCATTGCAGGTCGCCGCTGGCAATGGCCAGCGGGCGGCTCGCCTGCGGCACTTTCTTGAGGGTGACGTCCAGCCCGTGCTTTTCGAAAAGCCCGGCCTGCTTGGCCAAGGTCAGAGGCGCGAAGCCGGTCCAGCCGCTGATGCCGATGGTGAGCGACGTCGCGGCCATCGCCGGCGCGCTAAGCACCGCGGCCGCCGTCAGCGCCGCCGCGAAGATGGAGGTTCTTTTCATTGTGGTTCCCCTTTTTGTGGTGAGCTCGAATTGTCTCACAGACCCCAAAAGGCTTGTCAATGAAGCAGAAGCCGCACTGGACGATGGTCCAATCCGGCGCACGCCGGCGGACCTTGAGGGGCTTCTCGATTGCTCACGGCGTGCCCCAGCCGCGGTTGCGCCACATCTTCTCGCCCGTCAGGCAGTCCGCCGCCGGCCCATCGTCGGCGAGCACGACCGGCGGATGCGCGGCCTCTTGCGCCGCCCATTGCAGCGAAGCGGGACCGGCAAGTTCGAGCACCAGCTTGCGGCGGATCGCTTCGGGAAACTGCGTCCAGTCATTGACCGGGATCATGAAGGCGCCCGGTCCACCGATGACGCAGTCGCTGTAATAGCGATCGAGATTTTCGACGTCGAAGGCGCCGCTGAAACCGCCGCGCGTCATCAACGGCAGCCCGTTGATGGTGATGCCTTGCTTGACCACCTCGTCGCGCGTGAGGTCAACCGGCGCGCCCTGATTGTTGGGCCCGTCGCCGGAGATGTCGATGACACGCTTGGTCCCCTGGAATCCGCTCTCGGCGAACAGGTCGCTGCCGAAGCTCAGCGCGCCGGAGATCGAGGTCCGCCGGGCGCTGTCCGGCGGGCTGGCATTGAGTTGCGCCACCACCTTCTCGGCATCGCCGCGGTTGGCGATCACCGTCCACGGCACGATGACGCGCTGCCAGGTCGTGCCTGCCCACTCGACATAGGTTACCGCGATCTTGCCGTAGGCGCCGTCGGCGATGGCCTTCAGCACATTGTCATGCGTCAGCGCCGCGGCATAACCATGACGCTGGATCTCAAGCTCGGCCGGCGACATGGAGAGCGAAACATCGACCGCCAGTACCAGCTCGACATCGACGGGTTCGGCGGGAGAAGCTGCCGGCGTCAGCCAGAGCGCCAGCGCCAGCGCGGCACTGCCTGAAAGGATATGCCTTGCGCGGGCATAAGCAGACATGGAGCAAAGTTAGGCGAAAATCGCCGCGCGCAAAAGCTGGGAATCCGGGCATCGGATTCCGCCGCCGCGGAATCGCTCAAAAATACCGCGCGAGATTCGAACGGATACGTTCCAATACGCTGTCACTGGAAAGGTCGGGCATGAATTTCGCGCCCGTGATCGCCTCGTAGGCCTGGATATAGACCGCCGAGGCCTGGTTGACGATCTCGTCCGGAATTTTGGGGATCGGATCCTTGTAGGGATCGCAGCGCGCCGCGACCCACGACCGGATGAAATCCTTGTCGAAACTCTGCGGCCGCCCGCCGCTTTCGAACGCCTCGTCGTAGCTCGCCGCGATCCAGTAGCGGCTGCTGTCGGGCGTGTGGATTTCGTCCGCCAGCACGACGGCGCCGTCCGGCGCGGTGCCGAATTCATATTTCGTGTCGGCCAGGATCAGGCCGCGTTCGGCGGCGCGCTGCTGGCCGCGGGCGAACAGTTGCAGCGCATAGCCCGATACGGTGTCCCACTGCGCCTGCGTGAGCAGCCGCTGTTCGATGATCTCGGCTTCCGACAGCGGCTGGTCATGGCCGCCGCTGGCGGCCTTGCTGGTCGGCGTGATGATCGCTTGCGGCAGCTTTTCATTGTCGCGCAGCCCATCCGGGAAATTGTGCCCGTAGAAGCTCCGTTCGCCCTTCCTGTATTTGGTCAGGATCGAGGTGCTGGTGGTCCCCGCCAGATAGCCGCGCACCACGATCTCGACCGGCAGCATGTCGAGCCGCGTGCCGACCACGACATTGGGATCGGGATACTCCAGCACGTGATTGGGACAGATGTCGGCGGTTTCCTCGAACCAGTAGCGCGCCGTCTGGGTGAGGACCTGCCCCTTGAATGGGATCGAGGCCAGGATCGTGTCGAACGCGCTTAGACGATCGGTGGCGATGATGATGCGGCGCCCGTCCGGCAGATCATAGTTCTCGCGCACCTTGCCGTTGTAGCGGTTGGGCAGTTCGGGAATGAAGGCTTCGGACAGGATGCGCATGGTGCGTGTTGCTTTCGCGGGCTGCTGATGAGCCACATAAGCCGTTGGCCCCCAGCACATCAAGCCAAGCCTGAAGGCTTTCCGAGGATGGCCAGGGCCTTTCCGACCCGTTGCCGCTACTGCGCCGGTTGTCAGCTCCGCGGCTTGAGGTTCTCCGGGTCGTAGAGCGGCTTGTAGCCGACGCCGGCCACCTCGACCGGATAGGTCTCGCTAAAATACTCGACCTGCAGCTTGCGCCCTTCCTGGCAATAGGCCCAGGGCAGATAGGCAAGCGCGATGTTCTTGCCGATGGTCGGACCGTAGGCGACCGAAGTGGTGAAGGAGCGGCGGCCGAGCTCGTCGACCAGCGTCTCGCCCGTCGCGGGATCCAGCACCGGCATGGTGCCGACCGGATACCGCGCGACGCCCTTGGCATCCTTGTTGTCGGTCATTACCAACGTGCACAGGATCGCCGGCTGATGCTCGCGGGCGCGATACTCCAGATGCTTGGCCTTGCCGCAGAAGTCGTTCTCCTTGACCTTCGGGCGCGCAAGGTCGGCCTCGAGCAGATTGTATTCGGTCAAGAGATCGGCGTTTTGCAGCCTGAGGCTCTTTTCCATGCGGCGCGTGTTGGCATAGGTCTCGACGCCGAACGGCATGACGCCGGTGGAGCGCAGCGCGTCCCAGACGGCGAGCCCATCCTCGTAGCGCATATGCAGTTCCCAGCCCTGTTCGCCGACATAGGAGATGCGGAAGGCGGTGACGTCCTTGCCGCCGATGCGGATCGGCTTGATCGCCGCGAATGCGAAATTCTCCGGCGTCAGCCCGTTCGGATCCTCGACCACCTTCTGCAGGGTCGTGCGCGCATTCGGCCCCCAGATGCCGATGGTGACGTATTTCTCGGTCACGTCGGTGACGGTGACGTCGAAGCCTTTGTCCTGCGCGGTGCGCTGCATGTAGCGGAAGTCGCGCGGGCCGGCGTCGGCGCCGTCGATCAGCCGGCACCGATCGGCCATGCGGATGACGGTGAAGTCGGCGCGCACCATGCCTTCCTCGTCGAGGAAGTGGGTGTAGATGCCCTTGCCGATATTGTTGTCGCCGCCGATCTTGGCCGCGCACAGCCATTCCAGCAGCGCGACATGGTCGGGCCCTTCGATGTCATACATCGAGAAATGCGACAGGTTGACGATGCCGCAATCCTCGCTCATCGCCAGGTGCTCGGCGTTCGAGACGCGCCAGAAGTGGCGATTGTCCCATTCGTTCTCACGCACCGGCACGCGGTTGCCGTACTTCTCCAGGAGATGCTCGTTGGCCGCGTAGCCGTGGGCGCGCTCCCAGCCGCCCAGCTCCATGAAATAGCCGCCGAGTTCCTTCTCCCGCTCATAGAACGGCGAGCGGCGGATGTTGCGGCCCTTGGAGAAGGGCTCGCGCGGATGCACCGCCGGATTGTAGACCTTCATCGCCGTTTCGGTGCAGCGATCCCAGATGAACTGTTCCTTGGTCTGGTGCGGGTAGAAGCGCGAATAGTCGATCGCGTGATGGTCGATCGAGGTGCGGCCGTCGGTCATCCAGTCGGCGATCAGCTTGCCCATGCCCGGGCCGTCCTTGACCCAGATGGCGACGGCATACCACAGCCCCCTCACCTTCTGGCTTTCGCCCATCGACGGACCGCCATCGGTGGTCACCTGCAGCAGGCCGTTGAAGGAATGGCCTTCGTTATATCCGAGCTCACCGAGGATCGGCGTGAGCTCCATGGCGCGCTCCAGCGGCGCCATGATCTGCTCCATATCGAGGTCGCGCTGCGACGGCGAAAGCCGCGCCTGGTCTTTTTCGAGAAGATCGCGCGGGTGGCACAGACGCGGATTGGTCTCCTCGTAATAACCCCATTCGATCTGCCCGCCCTCGGCGGTCTTCGGGTCGCCTGTGTCGCGCATATAGGCCGAGTTTCCCTGGTCGCGCAGCAGCGGCCAGCCGATCTCCTTGCCGGTTCCGGCGAACTCGTTGTAGGGGCCGAAGAATGTCAGCGGATGGTCGATCGGCATGACCGGCAGGTCCTCGCCGACCAGCGCGGCGGTGAGCCGGCCCCAGATGCCGGTGCAGACCACGACATAGTCGGCCTCGATCGTGCCGCGCTCGGTCACCACACCCTTGATGCGGCCGTTCTCGACGATCAGCTCCTTGGCCGAGGTGTTCGCGAAAGCCTGGAGCTTGCCGGCGGCGACACCTTGATCGACAAGCTTGCCGGCAACCGTCTGCGAGCGTGGGATGACGAGGCCGGCATCCGGATCCCACAGGCCGCCTTGCACCAGATGCTCCTCGATCAGCGGGAATTTTTCCTTGATCTCCGCCGGTTCGATCAGCCGCGCGCGGGTGCCGAAGGATTTTGCCGAGGCGATCTTGCGCTTGATCTCGTCCATGCGGGCGTCGTCGCCGACACGCGCCACTTCGAGGCCGCCAACGCGGGCGTAGTGGCCCATCTTCTCGTAGAAATCGATCGAGTAGAGCGTCGTCCAACAAGACAGGAAGTCGTGGCTGGTCGTGTAGCAGAAGTCCGAGGCGTGCGCCGTCGAGCCGATATCGGTCGGGATGCCCGACTTGTCGATGCCGACGATGTCGTCCCAGCCGCGCTCGATAAGGTGATGCGCGACCGAAGCGCCGACGATACCGCCCAGGCCGACGATGACAACCTTCGCCTTTTTCGGAAACTCTGCCATTGCCCGCGACTCCGGAATGATGGACCGGCGCATTTGCGCCCTTCGAATGGCGCACAATATGCAGAGCTCGCGGATTGAGCTACCGCCTGTTTGCGACACGCCGCAGGTACGGCGCGACCCCGCGCGCAAGCGTGGCACTGGATGCGGTTAAGCTCAGGCGAATGCCCAGACGTCCTCTGCCTGGAAGCCGACCAGGTAGCCGGCGGTCTTGAGCTTGACCACGACCTGGCCAATCTCGGCCGCAGGCAGCGCGCCGACCTCGATCTTGATCATGCTCGGACGATAGCGCTCAAAGTCGAGTTGCTCGAACACCATCCAGTCGGCGCCTTCGCAGTCGACCAGGAACGCGTCGATATGGCGGATGCCGTTGCGGTCGAGCAGCGTCTGCAAGGTCTCCGACGGCACTTCGATGTCCTTCAGGTGCGGCGCGAACTTGTTGAAATTGGCGTCGGCCTCGCCCCAGGCGTTCTTGCCCGACATCAGATTGGTGTCGGTGACCGACGAGCAGCCGATGAACTCGATCGGCAGCGTGCCGGCTTCAAGCGCCGCGGCATCGAATGTATGAACCGTGATCGTGCCCTTGGTCCTGGTCACCGCCACCGGCTCTATGACAAAGCGGCTGGTATCCGGGTAATTGGCGCGAAGCCGCTTTTGATTGTAAGGGATCGGCTCGACTAGCATCGCGCGTGCGCCCCGAATGCTATGCAGCCAAGGCGTCACGTCGTCGAACAGCGCACCGTCGCAGGCGCCGACATTGACCATCTGGAATGGCCGGCCATTGCCGCCGAAACGTGCCTTGAGCGCCGCCTTGGCGAGGAATTTCGTGCCGTGCAGGGAGGGGCCGCGATCGAGCAGGCCGGCCGGAAGGCCGAGCGACAACAGAGTGCGCGCGAGACTAGAAAGCGAGCTCATGACTTGTCTCCGGGAATGACCTGCAGCGCGGCGCGGTGCCTGCCTTGGCTTGCCGATGCCCACAGTGCCATCAGCGGCGCGGCCAGCAGCAGGAAGGGCGGCAGAAGATTGGGGAAATAGATGCGGGTGTCGTGGATTGGGAAGACGGTGAACTTCGCCAGCACGCCGAGCACAAGCGCCGCAAGCAGGATGCCGGCGCGGCGGTCGAGTCGGAAGCCGGCGCGGCTCAAGCTGTACCATCCGGCCAGTGCCAGGACCGATACGCCGACCCAGCTATTGACGTTGATGGCGCGCACCACCGAGGCGGCGAAGGCCTTGAGATAGGCCGTCACCGAAAACGGCGGGTCGAACCCGTCCATATTGTAGTGCTGCTCGATGCTGGAGAACCAAAGATGCGGCCACCAGCCGGGATGCTGCGCCCAGTGCGAGATGACGAAATAGGCGATGAAGGAGGCCGCGAAGCCTGCCAAAGCACCCCACGCCCTCTCGCGGAAAGTGGCGAGCAGCACCGCAAAAATGGCGAGGAAGACGATGTTGTCGGGTCGAGCCATGAAAGCAAGGAACAGCAGGACCGCCGTCGCCGCCTCGCGCTTGCGCACATAGGCAAAGGTGCCGCCTAGGAACAGCGCCGAGCATAGAAGGTCCGGTGTCGAGGCGCGCGCGGCATCGCCGAGATCGGCCATGATCAGCACCGCGCCGACGACAGGCGCCAGCGCCAGCACGCCTTCCGCGCGCAGCCAGGCGAGCGTTATGGCGCCGAACAGAAGCACGGAAAACACCTGCACCAGCCGCATCGCCTCGACCGGCGAGACGACATGGCTGAGGCCGGCCAGGATCTCGGCATAGAGGAACTTGATCCGGTACATGCCAAGCAGCGAATGGAAGTCGGCGGCATTCTCCGCCATGTGGCTCCGGAACCCGCCGCCGTCGTCGCTCAGCGCCTTGTAATCGCCGGCCGCCACGCCCGCCTTGACCGTGCCGTAGGCATAGTCGTGCAACGCTTGCGGATCGGGATAGGCGCTTTCCTCTGCGATCGCCAGATAGGGCAGCATGTCCCAGTTGGCGTCGGGCATGAACCAGGCGGTCGCGGCGGTCAGCAGGATATAGAGCGCGAAGGCGACCGCCCCGATCGACGCGGCCCATTTCGCATAAGTTCCCTCGCCCCACGCCAGGCCGGCGCCGGTCAAGCGTTCCAGCGGATTGGTTGGGGCGGACGGCCTGGTCAGCATACTCAGCGGCCTCTATTTACCGACCTGGCTTTTCACGAAATCCTTCACGATCGCCACGATGCCGCGCGACAACAGGCTGTCGAAGGCGTCGACGAAACGATCGACATGCTCGGGCCGGCAGATCAGCGGCGGCTCGAGTCGGATGACGTTGCGGTTGTATTCGGTGAAGGCGACGAGCACGTCGTAGTCGCGCAGCAGCAGCGCGCCGACGAAGCCCGACAGCGAGCCCTTAAGCTTGTCGTCGAGCACGCTCACCACCGGTCTGAGCACCATCGGCAGGGTCTGCGAGAAATCGTGGAACTCGAGCCCGATCATGAGACCCTTGCCCCGCACGTCCTTGATGATTTTCGGATATTTTTCCTTCAGCGCCTGCAGCCGCTGCAGAAGGTAGTCGCCCGTCGAGGCGGCGTTGTCGATCAGCCCCTCATCATAGAGCACGTTGATGCCCTCGATCGCGGTGACGCAGGCCTCGCCCATGCCGCCGAAAGTGGCCATGGCATGGATCATCGCCGTCTTCGGCGTGCCATAGGCCTTCATGTAGACGTCGCGCCTGGCGATCATCGCGCCGACCGCCGCCTTGCCGGCGCCGAGCGATTTCGCCAGCGCCGTCACATCCGGCACCACGCCATAATGCTCGAAGGCATAGAAACGGCCCGAGCGGCCATAGCCGCACTGCACCTCGTCGGCGACCCACAGCACGGCATAGCGGTCGCAAAGCGCGCGCAGCTTCTGCCAGTATTCCGTGGGCGCCTGGATGATGCCGCCGCCGCCCTGGATGGTTTCCAGCACGATGACGCCGATCTCCGGATCGCTCTTGAACAGGCGCTCGACGGCGTCGATGTCGGCGAAGGGAACGCGCACGACATTGTCTGCGATCTTGAAATCGGCGCGGTAGAGCTGGCCGTCGGTGATCGCCAGCACGCCCTTGGTCTTGCCGTGGAAGGAATTCTCGGCATAGACGATTTTCGGCCGCTTCGCGCCCGCGGCGCGCTCGGCGAGCTTCACCGCCGCTTCCATGGCCTCAGAACCCGACGAGCCCAGGAACACCATGTCGAGATCGCCGGGCGAGCATTTGGCGATGTTGTGCGCGAGAGCTGCCGCATATTGCGACATGAAGGCGATGGCGATCTCCTGGCGCTTCTCCTCCTGGAATTTCTTCCGGGCTTCCAAAATGCGGGGATGATTGTGGCCGAAAGCCAGCGAGCCGAAGCCGCCGAAGAAGTCGAGGATCTTGCGGCCGTTCTGGTCGATATAGAACATGCCCTCGGCGCGCTCGATCTTGACCTTGTGAAAGCCGAGCAGCTTCATGAAATGCAGCTGTCCAGGGTTGAGATGCGCCTTGAACAGGTCGGTGATGCGGGCGACGTCCAGCGCCTTGGCCTGCTCGACGCTGATCAGGTCGGGCTTGGCGATTGCCGCGGGCGAGAGCGCCGGCGCGTCGACCAGCGTGCGCGTTCCGGTATGTTCCGGCTTGGCCATGACGGTCATCTGAAAAATCTCCCCTTCGCGCTCTATTCGGCGGGAACCTGTCTGGTGGCGACGGCGTGGCCGTCCATCTTGGCGCGATATTCGTTGTAGGCGGCGATAAGCATGTCCTCGTCGCGATATTGCGGCACCCAGCCGAGCTGGCGCTCGGCTTTGGACACGTCGAGCACGCATTCCTCGTCGGCGATCAGATACTGCTCCGGATCCATGATCGGCATGTTCAACCAGTCGAGCAGGTCGAGCGTGCGCTTGACCGCCCAGCCGGGCGTCGGCACTAGGATCGACTTGGAGCCGGCATGCTTGATCAGGTCGCCGAGCAGTTTTTTGACCGGCGGCGGATTGAGGGAGCCCAGATTGTAGGCCTCGTCCGGCACGCCGGCTTTCCAGGCCGCGCGGGCGGCTTCGGCGCAGTCGAACACCGAGATGAACTGGTAAGGGTTCCTGCCCGAACCGATCATCGGCACCGGAAGATTCCAGTCGATCAGCTTGAACAGCTTTTCCAGGATGCCGAGGCGGCCGGGACCGATGATCAGGCGCGGCCTAAACAGCGAGATCGACATGCCGCGCTTGCGCCATTCGGCGGCAAGCTCCTCGGTCTTCAGCTTCGACAGCCCGTACTCGCCGAGCGGCGCGACCGGATGGTCCTCTGTCATCGGCAGCACGACCGTGTGGCCGTAGATCATGTCGGTCGTATAGTGGACCAGCTTCGAGGCGCCGGCCTTGTCCATCGCCTGGATGATGTGCTCGGTGCCGTGTAAATTCACCGGGAAGAAGAAGTCGTGCCGCTTGGCGCGCACCTGAATCGGCGACAGCATCTTCGCCGACAGATTATAGACCATGTCGTCGGCCCTGAGCCCGACCGCCGCGACCGAGGCCGGATCGGTGACATCACAGGTGATGAAGCGCACCGAGCGGTAATGCGGCAGGTCGCTCTTGACGATGTCGGCGACGACGACGGTCTCGCCGTCGGCGACGAGCTTAGGGGCAAGGTGACGGCCGACGAAACCGTCGCCGCCGAAAATCACATGTCTCATCGAACGATCTCGCTTGTCCCGATTTTGCCGGGATTGATGGAGGCGGTTTGGCCCTCATGCCCGCGCCCACCCATTTCCCGGCCACTTTGCGCGATCAGCACCGTGCCGACGCAGATGCAGGCGATGCCGGCGATGCGCCAGCCATTGAGGTCCTCGCGGAAGACGAAATAGGCAAAGATCGCCACGGCGACATAGGCGAGGCTGAGGAACGGATAGGCGAAGCTGAGCTCGACCTTGGACAGCACATAAAGATGCGATGCCATCGAGATGACGAAGGTGCACAGGCCAAGGAACACCCAGGGGCTGAACAAGATCTGCAACAGCTTGACGAGCGGATTGACGCCTTCGAAGGAGAGCGGCCCCATCGACATCATGCCTTGCTTCAGCATCAGCTGCGCCGCGGCATTGGTCATGACCGTGAAGAGAATGAAGGTTATGTATTTCATTGTTGCCACCCCGCCCCTTGGCAGTCTTATTACAAACCCACAAATATTTCGTGAAGCCGCGATATTGTTCTGAGTAAACCGTGGAGTAATTCTTTATTTACCATGATTTATTCGAGTTTTATCTATTCCGCAGCTTCAGTTCTCCCTTCTGTGATTTCCAATCTCTTGGCGGTGCGCGCCCAGAAGCTCGATATAAAAGCCGGATCGCGAAGCGCCTCCAGCCGCTGCCATTGCGGGAACGATGCGGCGAATGTCTCAGGCCCCATCCGGGCGTCCTTGTAGGGGTTCACCGCGCCGCCCGCCTCGACGGCGACGCGGTCGAGCTCGGCGAGCAGCCGCAACGTCCCTTCGCCACGGTTGGGGAAATCGAGCGTCAGCGTATAGCCGGGCCGCGGGAACGACAGCAGCGCCGGCGAGCGGACGTCGCCGAAGCGCTTGAGCACGGTCAGGAACGATCCCTGCCCTGCCCGCCGTGCGGCGTCGAGCAGCACAGCCACGATGCGGCGCGCATTCGCCTCCGGCACCACGCTCTGGTGTTGGAAAAGTCCGCGCGGCCCGTAGAGCCGGTTCCAGTCGCGGACCCCGTCGAGCGGAAAGAAAAATCCCTGATGGCCTACCTGGTGCGGAGCCTGGGACTTGCCCTTTTTCCAGCGGTAGGCCGCGTTGAAGACGGTGAGGAAGGGCCGATTGAGGACGTTGAACGGTGGCTGCACCGGCACGGAGAACCGGCTGCCGGCGCGCGCCGCCGCGTGCGAGCCGTGTTCGGCATGGTTGCCGGTGAACAACAGGCCGCGTCCGCGTCCGTGGCCGCTGGCAAGCTGATCGATCCAGGCGACGGCATATTCGTTGGCTTGGTCGGCAGCCTCGGCAAGATCGAAGAATTCGCCGAGATCGCGAAACCGCGTCGCCTTTTCCGTGATGTCGAGCGACGGCACCCGCATCAGCTTGACCGATGCCGAAAGGATAAGCCCGGTCAGCCCCATGCCGCCGATCGTCGCCCCGAACAGTCGGACATTGTCGGTCTGCGAGCAGCGATAGGTCCGGCCGTCGGACCGAAGCAGCGTCAAAGCCTCGGCATGGCAGCCGAAGGTGCCGCGCCGATGATGGTTCTTGCCATGGACATCATTGGCGATCGCGCCGCCCAGCGTCACGAATTGCGTGCCTGGAACCACGGCCGGAAAGAAGCCGTAGGGCGCGGCATGAGCGATGATATCGCAAAGCAGCGTGCCGGCATCGGCCTCGAGCACGCCGGTCTCGGCGTTGAAGGAACGGATGCGGTTGAGCGGTCGCATGTCGACCACCATGCCGGCATCGTTCTGGCAACTGTCGCCATAGGAGCGGCCATTGCCGTATCCGAGCAGCGATCCGGTCTTCGCCTCGCCGCGCTTAAGCAAGGCGATCGCCTCGTCCGCCGGGATGGCCTTGCGCGCCGGCGGCGTCGCCAGTCCGAAGCTGCCGAAGCGCTCCTGCCGCATCACCAGCCTCCGGCGACGAGGAAGACCGCGCCGATGGCGACGACGATCTGGCTGCGCCAGTCTCGGATGATGAAGACGACCGGGTCGTCATGCATCTCGTCGCGGCGGGCAAGGATCCAGACGCGCATCGTGAGATAAAGCACGATCGGCGCCAGCGGCCATATCAGCCAGGGATGCGGGTAGAGCTCGCGCACCGCCGGGCTGTCCATATAGAGCGCCAGGACCAGCGCCGAGGAGAAAGCTGACGCCATGCCGGCCTGGGCGACGATCTCCTGGTCCTCGGTGCGATAGCCGCGGCCGGCGATGCGCTCGCCGGGCGGGATGGCCGTGGTGCGCAACTCGACGAAGCGCTTCACCAGCGCCAGCGACAGGAAGAAGAAGATCGAGAAGGCAAGCAGCCAGAAGGAGACGTCGACGCCAGTGGCGGCCGCGCCCGCCAGCACGCGGATCGTGTAGAGGCCCGCAAGCGTCAGCACATCGATCAGAAGCATGCGCTTGAACGACAGCGAATAGGCGGTGGTGACGACCAAATAGCCGGCAAGAACGCCAAGGAATTCGATCGGAAGGAACAGGCCGGCGGCGATGCCGATCGCAAGCAGCGCGACGATCGCGCCGAGGCCGAACGGAATGGACAATGCGCCGCTGGCGAAAGGCCGGTTGCGCTTGGTCGGATGCTTGCGGTCGAGCGCGAGGTCGAAGAAATCGTTGAGGATATAGATGGCGGACGCCGCGGCGCTGAAGGAGACGAACGCCAGCAGGCATTCCCAGATCATGTTTGGGTTGAAATATTCGTGCGACAGCACCATCGGCACGGCGATCAGCGCGTTCTTCAGCCACTGATGCATGCGCAGCATCTTGACGTAGGTCCTCAGCGCCGGCCTCGGTGCGGGCATGGCATCGGCTTGATGCGCCGCCTGCCAGCGCCGGGCGCTGCGGTCGGGCGCCACCACGAGCGCGTTGCGCGCTGCATCGAACACTTTGAGGTCGTGCCGGCTGTTGCCGGCATAGTCGAAGCCTGCATCGCCATAGGCGGCGACAAGTGCTGCGCATTTCCTGTCGGAGGTCATGTTGTGCGGACCGTCGGTCGCCAGCACATGATCGAAAATGCCGAGATGCGCCGCGATCGCCTCCGCGAATTTGCGCGGCGTTCCCGTCGCCAGCACGATCTTGCGACCCTCCCGGTGCTCGGCGCGCAGCCGGTCAAGCAGATCCTGGCGGTAAGGCAGCGAGGCTGGGTCAATGTCGACGCGGCCGGCGATTTCCTGCTTCAGCCGGGCCGGCCCGCCGATCAGCCAGAGTGGCAGGAGAAAGAAATAGAGCGGGTTTTTCTTGAGCAGGATGAACAGGCCTTCCCACAGAAGGTCCGTTGCGATCAGCGTACCGTCGAGATCGACCGCAAGCGGAATTGCGTTCCTGTCCGACCTCGCGTCCATGGTCCTGCCCCGATAGAGCGCAGGATCCCGAAACTCCGATCACGGAAAGATCACGCGCCAACTCAACCCACGCCGTATGCCGGCGTCCTCGGGTCGGATATAGCGGGTCATGACGCAGCGAACGTTAAAACGTCCGGTTGCAGAGCATTGTCCTACCGGTTTTTCGCCGTCATCGTTAAGCGTCGGATACCGGAAACGATAAAAGGCCGGACATCGGTCCGGCCTTTGCCAAATCTTGCCCCGCCAATCTTGCGGGAGCGGTTACTTGATGCGGGCCGCGCCACCCGAGATTTCGACCGTTTCCGAGCCGGTCAGGGCTTCGAGGTCACCATTGGGCAAGGTGACGAAGCAGCCGTTCGAGCAGAACTCCACCGTCTCGCCGGCGGCAAGCGTCAGCTCGCTCTTGGCGCCGCCTTCGGTCACGACCAGGGTCCGCGTCTGAGCGTCCCTGTTGATCGCGCTGGCGGCGAAAGCCGAACCGCCCAGGGCCAGCAAAGCGATGGCGGCAACGACAGACTTCCACATTGCAATTCCGGTGTTTCGCACACCGCCTCTGTTCAAATTTGCAAGGCATTCTCGCCCTTTGCATCGAAGCTTATATGAGATATTACCTGAACCGCAACTGAATGCCGCATTCATGCCACAATCGGTTTCGGTGTCGGATGAACGTAGCGTGTGGCCATTTGCAGGCCGGCCTCACCTGAATATCGATTGCACCTCAGCCGGGGTCCGGCTTGCGGCCCCTGCGCTTCATCTTGGCCAGGCGTTCCCGCTCGGCCGCGGCTTCCGCCTCCAGCCTCTCGCGCTCCGCGAATTCGGCTTCGATCTTGTCGTCGTCGATCGGCCAAGCCTCGTGCTTCTTCGTTTCGACCACGGCGCGCGGCGTCGAGGGTATCTCGATCCGCTCCCCCTCGAAGATATCGAAGATGGCGAAGCGGATGTCGTTCTGCACGACGCTGCCGTTCATGATGTCGGCGACGAACACGCGGATCTCGAATTCGAGCGCGGCCGCCCCGAAATTGGCGAAGAGAACGAATGGCTCGGGATTCTTCAGCACCATCGGATGGGCGCGCGCAATATCCATCAGGACGGCATGGACGCGTTTGACGTCGCTGCCATAGGCGACGCCGATCTTGATGTCGATGCGCCCGAGCTTGTTGCGATGCGTCCAGTTGCCGACCGCATTGTTGATGAGGTTCGAGTTGGGCAGGATCACCGCCTGCCGCTGGAAGGTCTCTATCTCCGTGGCGCGCACGCTGATCTTCCGCACCGTGCCGCTGACGTCGCCCGCCACGATCCAGTCGCCGACCTTGAACGGCCGCTCGGCAAGCAGGATCAGGCCCGAAACGAAATTCGAGACGACGTTCTGCAGGCCGAAGCCGATACCCAGCGAAAGCGCGCCGGCAACCAGCGCCAGATTAGAAAGATCGATGCCCGCCGCCGAGATGCCGACCAGGCCGGCGACCGCCACGCCGGCATAGCCGACGCCGAGCCGGATCGAGTTGCGCACGCCGGCATCGACTTTGCCGCGCGCCATCACCGAGCCGTCCAGCCAGCCCTGGAACCAGCGCGTCAGGAAATAGCCGATAGCGAAGACGACGATGCCGCTGAGGATGCCTAGGAAGGAGATGGTCACCGAACCGATCGTGACGCCGGTCGCCAGCTTGTAGGCCCAGGCCTCGATATCGCCGGGCTGGAAGCCCCACATCAAAAGGATCAGCGGCAGGAACACCGCCACGATCATCAGGTTGATAGCGATGCTGACGACCAGGCCGAGCTGGTCGAGGGCGGTATCCTCGTAGCTGGAGTTTTCCGAAAGCCATCGCCCGACCGACGTGTCGGCGAAGCCGCCCTCCTCCCCGATCGCGCGTGCCGACAAGAAGCCGATATAGGCCGTCACCAGCACCGTGCCGGTCACCACGACCTGGAACGAGACGAAAAGCGCCAGGCCGATATAGCCGAGCAGCGCCGCCGCAATGGTGAACAGGCCGAGAGCGATGGCCATGAAGCGAAGCCATGCCGGCCAGGGCCGCCATGAGCCGTCAGCCGTCCTGAAAGGCCGCAACAGTCCCATCAGGATCAGGATGACGCCGACGATGATAGCGGCGACAAAGCCCCTGGCGATCGTCAGCGAAAGCGGCGATCCCATCTTCTCGTTGACGACCGACAGGAAGTAGTTGAATCCGAGCACCAGCGCCATGGCGGTCGTCAGGCCAACCAGCCAACGCGCCCGGCCGGTCGCGACCGGGATCAGGCGCCAGTTGGGCAGGCGCGGTTCGAGCGCCGCGTTGGTCAGCCGGTTGACGCAGAACACCATGGCGATCACCGTCAGCAAGGCATTGAGGAATGTGCCGATATCGCCACGCAGCACATTGTAATAATTGAAGAAGAATACGGCCGAGGCGAAGAAGACGCCGAGCGCGAGGGTCGGCAGCAGCGTCGACCAGAAGGCCACCGACAGCCTGCTGAGATAGGACGGATCCTCGACGGTCGGGTCGGCCTCGAAGATGCGGCCGAAAAGGCGTCTGCCGCCGATCAACAGCACGGCCGCCAAAGCCAGCGCCATCAGCGTCGCCGCAAGGATCGCCTGGAACTTGAACCTGACGGCGAAGCTCGCCCAGGACGACACCGCCTTGTAGAGGCCCGTGAACTGGTCATGCGCGTCGGAAAAGGCCTGCGGGCTCAACGCGTCGGTCAGGTCATAGTGCTTGGTGATGACGCTGCGGAAAAGCTCGCTGCGCATGACGGCGATCTTGTCGACCAGCCCGTTGACGCGGATCGACAGGTTTTGCGCGCTGGCGACGACCGCGTTGATCTGAGCTTTTTCCGTGGCGAGCGCACCGCGCTCGCTGCTGACGATCACCGGCTCGGCAGGTTGCCCCTGCGCCGGCGGCGGGCCGAGAACCTCCGCGCGATTGTTGATGTCGGTGAGGCGCTGCCGGAATGCCAGGGCGCTGTTCAGCGCCGCGCGCGAAATATCCTCGAGCTGCAACCGGATGTCGACGAGCCCCGGATCGTCCTGGTCGGGGTCGCTCAGTTTCTTTTCCAGGCCGTCGGTCCGGGCCGTCAGGTCCTGGATGACCTTGGTCTGGTCGGCGATGAGTTGTGACGAGCCATGGCCGATCGCCTGCGCCGACGCGTCCAGCGCCGGCTGCGCGAAGACAGCGACGATGACGACCAGAACCAGGCGTAGCAAGCGGAGGAACATGGCGTTGTTGGCGACTCGCGGCCGAAAAATTCTCGAAATTTCCGCCCTTGATAAAGACCGGCATATCGGGCGGCAAGCCGTCCCGATCGTGTCGGCGATAGTCGGCCTGTCGAAAAGCGATGGCGCAATCTTGGCTTTGCGCTTCCCGCCTGCTCTATAGTCTGCCGCCTCGCATCATAAGGACGATAGGAAGAATGGCGGAATATTCAGCCTTCTCGCTGCTCAAGAACGCGCTGACCGGCAACAAGGATTGGAAGCCCGCCTGGCGTAAGCCGGACCCCAAGGCTTCCTATGACGTGATCGTCATCGGCGGCGGCGGCCACGGTCTTTCGACCGCCTATTATCTCGCCAAGGAACACGGCATCACCAATGTCGCGGTGCTGGAAAAGGGCTGGCTCGGCTCCGGCAATGTCGGCCGCAACACCACGGCGGTGCGCTCCAACTATCTCTTGCCGCAGAACACCCGCTTCTACGAACATTCGATGAAGCTGTGGGAGAATCTCTCGCACGACCTCAATTACAACGTCATGTTCTCGCAGCGCGGTTGCCTGAACCTCGCGCACACGCCAGCCCAGCTCGACGACTATGCCAGGCGCGGCAACGCCATGCGCCATCTCGGCGTCGACGCCGAGCTGATGAGCGTCGACCGGATCAAGCGGCTTGTCCCGGCGCTGGATGTCTCAGGGTCAGCACGCTTTCCCGTCCTTGGCGGGCTGATGCAGCCGCGCGCCGGCACGGCCCGGCACGACGCGGTCGCCTGGGGCTATGCGCGCGGCGCCGACCGGCGCGGCGTCGATATTATCGAGAATTGCGAGGTCACCGGCTTTCTGCGCGAGGGCGACCGCATCACCGGCGTCTCGACGACGCGCGGCGAGATCCGCGCCAAGAAGGTCGCGCTTGCGGTCGCCGGCAGCACCGGCCGCGTCATGCAGCTTGCCGGCATCTCGCACATGCCGATCGAAAGCCACGTGCTGCAGGCCTTCGTCTCGGAATCGCTGAAGCCTGTCGTCGACACCGTTCTCACCTTCGGCATGGGCCATTTCTACATCTCGCAATCCGACAAGGGCGGCTTGGTCTATGGCGGCGACCTCGACGGCTACAACAGCTACGCCCAGCGCGGCAGCCTGCCGATCGTCGATGAGGTGATGAGCGAAATGGTGGCGCTGTTTCCCGGCTTGGGGCGCGTGCGCATGCTGCGCTCCTGGGGCGGGCTGTGCGATATGACGATGGACGGCTCGCCGATCATCGCCGCCGGTCCGCTGCCGGGCATGTATCTCAATTGCGGCTGGTGCTATGGCGGCTTCAAGGCGACGCCAGCCTCCGGCTGGTGCTTTGCCTACACCATTGCCAAGGACGAGCCGCACGAGTTCAACGCGCCCTTCACGCTCGACCGTTTCTACCGCGGCCTCGTCATCGACGACAAAGGCCAGGGCGCGACGCCCAGATTGCACTAGGGTTTGGATTGAAAAATGCTGATCACCTGTCCCTATTGCGGCCCGCGCGACGTCATCGAATTCACCTACCAGGGCGACGGCAATCGCGAGCGGCCGCAGCCCGCCTCGCAGGACCTCGACGCCTGGAACGCCTATGTCTACGACCGGCTGAATCCGGCCGGCGACCACAACGAGATCTGGCAGCATTCCGGCGGTTGCCGCGCGCATCTCAGGGTCGTGCGCAACACGCTCACGCATGAGATACTGAGCACCGCCTTCGCTCGCGGCGGCCACAAGGCGGAGGGGCGTTCGTGAGCCCCCGCCGCACAGAGACCGGCGGCCGGATCGACCGGCTGCGCACCATCCGCTTCACCTTCGACGGCGCGCCTTATACCGGTCACGCCGGCGACACGCTGGCTTCGGCGCTGCTCGCCAACGGCGTGACGCTGTTCGGCCGCTCGTTCAAATACCATCGCCCGCGCGGCCTGCTCGCCGCCGGCGTCGAGGAGCCAAACGCGCTGGTGACGGTGCTGCGCGGCGAGGTGCGCGAGCCCAACATCGCGGCCACCATGGTCGAAATCTACGACGGGCTCGTCGCCGTCAGCCAGAACCGTACCCCCTCGCTCGCCTGGGATATCGGCGCCCTCAACCAGCTCGGCGGCAAGCTCCTGTCGGCCGGCTTCTACTACAAGACCTTCATGGGGCCGGTGATCGGCCCGCTGAAGGGCACGCGCTTCTGGATGTTCTGCGAGCATTTCATCCGTCGCGCCGCCGGCCTTGGCAAGGCTGGCGCCGCTCCCGATCCGTCTCGCTACGAGCGCATGAACGCCTTTTGCGACGTGCTGGTCGTCGGCTCCGGCCCCGCCGGCCTGATGGCGGCGAAAGCCGCCACCGACCAGGGCGCCCGCGTCATCCTCGCCGATCTCGAAGCCCATTTTGGCGGCTCCGCCAACTGGTCGGGCGAAATCATCGACGGCATGCCTGCCGCAGAATGGGCCCAGCGCACGGTCGCGCAGCTCGGAGGCAACGACAATGTGCGGCTTTTGCCGCGCACGACGGTGTGGGGCTATTACGACGGCAACACGCTGGCCGCCCTCGAACGGGTGACCGATCATAAGGAAACGCCAGCCAAGGGCGAGCCGCGCCAGCGCTACTGGGCGATCCGCGCCAGCACGGTGGTCCTCGCCACCGGTTCCTTCGAGCGGCCGCTGGTGTTTCCGGGCAACGACCGTCCCGGCGTCATGCTGGCGCATGCGGCGGAACGTTACGTCAATGAATATGGCGTGCTGCCGGGACAGCGCGTCGCGCTCTTCACCAATAACGACAGCGCCTACCGCTCGGCCGTTGCCTTGAAGAAGGCCGGCGCGGCCATCGTTGCCATCGTCGATGTCCGCGCCGACGTCTCGAACGACATGCGCCGGCTCGCCGGCGAGGCCGAGGCCGAGCTTCTGGACGGCCATGCCGTGGTTGCGACCGAAGGCGGCAAGGCCCTCACCGGTCTCAAGGTGCAGCGCTTCGATGCCACGGGCGGCACGCTGAGTGGCGACGAGCGCAGCATCCATGCCGACAGCCTTCTGATGTCGGGCGGCTGGTCGCCGACCATTCATCTGGCCAGCCAGGCGGGCGCCAAGGCTGAATGGGACCCGGCCAGGCAGGCCTTCCTGCCGCCCAGGCCAACGCAGCGCTGGATCGGCGCCGGCGCCTTCACCGGCAGCTTCTCCACCGCCGAAGCCATCGCCGAGGGCCGCGCGGCCGGCGTTTCGGCTGCCGGCGGAACGGCGGCTCCCGCAGCCCTGCCGATCGTCGAAGCCGCCCCCGGCGATCCAGATCCGGCGCCCGTCTTCGAGATCAAGGCCAAGGGCAAGAGCTTTGTCGACTTCCAGCACGATGTGACTGCCGAGGACGTGCGGCTTGCGCACCGCGAGGGTTTCGTATCGGTCGAGCACCTGAAGCGCTACACCACGCTCGGCATGGCGACCGACCAGGGCAAGAACTCCAATGTGCCTGGCCTTGCGATCATGGCCGAGGCGCTCGGCAAGCCGATCCCCGAAGTCGGTACGACGCGCTTTCGCCCGCCTTACACGGCGGTCTCGATCGGTTCCCTTGCTGCCGAGCGCTTCGGCGACCTCAAGCCCGAGCGGCTGACGCCAATGCATGACTGGCACCTTGCCAATGGCGCGACGATGTATTCGGCCGGCCTTTGGTACCGGCCGATGATCTACGGCCTTCCCGGCGAGACGGTCGAGCAGGCCTATGTCCGCGAGGCCAGGGCGACGCGCGAAAGCGCCGGCATCGTCGATGTCTCGACGCTGGGCAAGATCGCGGTGCAGGGACCGGACGCGGCCGACTTCCTCGACCGCGTCTACACCAACATGTTTTCTACCCTCGCGGTCGGCAAGGCCCGTTACGGCTTGATGCTGCGTGAGGATGGGCTTGCCTTCGACGACGGCACCACCTGGAGGCTTGGCGAGCAGGAATTCCTGATGACCACCACCACCGCCAATGCCGGCAAGGTGATGCAGCATCTGGAATATTTCCTCGACGTCATCTGGCCGGAGCTGAAGGTCACCGTGACCTCCGTCACCGACGAATGGGCGGGTGCGGCGATCGGCGGACCGAACGCGCGGGCCATCCTCGCTTCCTGCGTCACCGGCACCGCAGTCGACAACGCCACCCTGCCCTTCATGGGCATCGTTCATGGCCGCATCGCTGGCGTGCCGGTGATGATCTGCCGCCTGTCCTTCTCCGGCGAAATGGCGTTCGAAGTCTATTCCGGCGCCGGCTACGGCACCCGTGTCTGGGAAGCCCTGATCGAGGCCGGCAAGCCTCTCGGCCTTGTCACCTACGGGCTCGAGGCGCTGGGCACGATGCGGATCGAGAAAGGCCATGTCACCGGCGCCGAGATCGACGGCCGCACCACGGCGCGCGATCTGCATCTCGACTGGATGCTGTCGAAGAAGAAGCCGTTCATCGGCTCGGCCATGATGGACCGCGAAGGCCTGATCGCGCCTGACCGGCTCGAGCTGGTCGGGCTGATCGCCCTCGACAACCGGCCGCTCAACGGCGGCGGCCATATCGTCGAGGAACTGGACGAGGACAATCCGCACGACTCGCTCGGTCACATCACCGCCTGCTGCTATTCGCCGGCGCTCGGCAAATATATCGCGCTGGCCTTGGTCAAGGGCGGCAAAGCAAGGCATGGGACCCGCGCCTTCGTCTCCGACCCGCTGCGCAACCGGTTCGGACCGATCGAGATCGTCTCAAACCATTTCTACGATCCGGACGGGAGCCGCATGCATGGCTGAACACGAGTTGCCCGAACGCCAATCGCCGCTCGAGCCGGAGTACCATCCGGGTTCGCACGGCAATTTCGAACATGGCGTCGACGTCATCTTGTCCGAGACGCGGCCGGGCTCGATCTTGCAGCTCGCCGCCTGGCCGGGTGAAGAGAAGCAGCTGATCGAAATTATCGGCAAGGTCACCGGTCTCGCTCTGCCCGACGGCGCCGGCGGCGGCGTGAGCAGCGGCGCCCGCGCCGCCTTCGGCTTCGCGCCGGGAAAATTCACCGTGGTGGATGAGGCCGAAGGCCTGGCCGCGGCCTTCGCCGGCGCCGTCACGCCGGCCATCGGCACGCTGACGGACCTTTCGCATGGCCGCACCGCGATCCGCATCGCTGGTCCGAAGGCTGAATGGGTGATGGCGAAGTTCTTCGCTATCGACTTCGCCTTGCCGGCCTTCCCGCTCGGCGCTGGACGTTCGACCAACCATCACGACATCTTCGCCCAGATCCAGCGCAGCGGCCCAGACCAGTTCGACATCTACGTCTTCCGCTCCTTCGCGCGCTCCTTCTGGAAGGCCTTGTGCCACGCCTCGGAGGAGGTCGGTTACGAGGTGCAATAGCCCGCTCGGCGTTGTTGGCTTAACATTGGTCCAGACGGCATCTGGCATTATCGACGGCTACAACTGCTGCTTGAGCGCTGGGCCAGCAGGCGCGATAGGTAAGGAATCACGGGCGTTTGCCAGGGCAAACGTCCGCTCAGGCAACCAGTTCGACTATATCCTTCCATGACTGTTGAGACTTCGGCGACGGCCACGACCCGCTTTGCTCCGGCGGAGGGTCCGTCGATGCTGTTGCCTGCGACCGTCGCTTGCGGCGTGTTCATGACCAGCCTCGACCAGAATGTCGTGGTGACCGCGCTGCCCGGCATCGGCGAGAGCCTCGACCGCCCGCCAAGCCAGCTCGGCCTTTTGATCACCGTCTATGTCGCCAGCCTCATCGTCACCATGCCGCTCGGCGGCTGGCTGGCCGACCGCTTCGGCCTGCGCAACGTCTATTGCTTCGCGCTGCTCGTCTTCGCCGGCGCCTCGGCCTTGTGCGGCCTTTCGGAAAACATCTGGATGCTGGTCGGCTCGCGCGCCCTGCAAGGCTGCGGCGGCGCGCTGATGGGCACGCTTGGTCAGATCGTGATCCTGTCGAGCTTCCCGCGCGACCGGACGCTAAAGATCAACATGTATATTTCGCTCGCCGGCCAATCCGGGCCGCTGGTCGGGCCGCTCGTCGGCGGCGCCCTCACCACCTACGTCTCCTGGCGCTGGATCTTCTATATCAACATCCCGATCGCGCTGACCGCGGCGCTGCTGGCCGCCTCCCTGTTTCCGACGACGACCAAGCCGGTGCGCACGCCATTCGATTTGCCTGGTTTCCTGCTCGTCGGCTGCGGCATGACGCTGCTGGTCTTCGGCATGGATTCGGTCGCTGCGAAAGATGCGGCCGCCAGCGGCATGGCGCTGGAACTTGGCTTGGCGATCGTCATCCTGACGGTTGCCGCCTTCTACTGCCTGCGCGCGCGCAATCCGCTGCTCGACCTCAATCTCTTGCGCATCCGCACCTTCCGCATCTCCTTCCTGACGGGCGGCGGCCTCGACACGATCGGCCTGAGCTCGGTGGTCTTCCTCTTGCCGCTGATGTTCCAGCTTGGCTTCGGCATGAGCGCCGTGCAGGCAGGATCGCTGACCTTCGTCGCCGCGATCGGGTCGTTGATCATGCGCTTCTTCATGCCGCGTCTTTTGAACCGTTTCGGCTTCAAGCGCGTGCTGGTCACCAACACGCCGATCGTCGCTTTGCTGGTCGCGGGCTTCGCCCTGATGCAGGAGAGCCTGCCGGCCTGGATCGTGCTTGTCTATATTTTCGCCTTCGGCGTCTTCCGCTCGGTGCAATGGGCTTCGACCGGCAACCTCTCCTATTCGGACATCGCGCCGGAGCAGCTCGCGCGCTTCAGCGCGCTCTATTACATCCTGTGGCAGCTGGCGGTGGCGATCAGCGTCGGCCTCGCGGCAGCATTGCTGTCGCTGGTTGCCGGCGGCGGCAAGGCCAGCATCAACGACTACCGCATCCTATTCGTCATCGAAGGATTGATCACGCTTTGCGCGCTGACTGCCTATCTGAGGCTGACGCCGCAGGATGGCGCCCATGTCAGCGGCCATGGCGCGCATATGAGCACCGACTGACGCCTCCGCCGACGCTACTTCGCGAACGTCACCCAGTCCTCGAGCGGCGCGCGGTCGGTGCGGAACTCGTTCTCCGGCTTGGACGTGTCCTCGTAGCCGAGCGCCATGCCGCAGACGACGATCTCTTCGTCGGGAATATCGAGCACCGGCCTGATCTGGCGATGGTAGGGCGCGAAGGCCGCCTGGGGACAGGTATGCAGCCCCCTGCCCCGCGCCGCGACCATGATGTTCTGCAGGAACATGCCGTAGTCGATCCACGACCCTTGGTTCAGCCTCCGGTCGATCGTGAAGATCATGCCGACCGGAGCGTCGAAGAAAATGAAATTGCGGTCGTGCTGGGCGCGCATCCTGTCGACCTCGCGGCGTCCGATGCCCAGCACGCCGTAGAGTCCGAAGCCGTTGGCGCGGCGGCGGGTGAGATATGGTTCGAAGAACTGGTCGGGATAGTAGCGGTATTCGTCCCACTCGGCCTTTTCGGCACGGATGCCGGAATTGAGGATGGCGTCGCTTATGCGCTGCTTGACCTCGCCCTTGGTCACATAGACGCGCCAGGGCTGCATGTTGGTGCCCGACGGCGCGCGCGCGGCGACCGCCAGGATCGCGCGGATCGTGTCGTCATCGACCATATCGGGCAGAAACGCGCGCACCGACCGGCGCGACAGGATCGCATCGTCGACGATCGCCGCGTCCATGGCGATTCGGCTATTCTTCTCCAGCATGGGCCGTCCCTTCGCGCATGGCCGGAACTGCAACCGGTTCCATGGCGACCATCCGCAGACACTAAAACTGTATTGGTCCCCGACCGGACGTCCCCACTCGCCGTTCGTGATCGTGGCTTTGCCTCAACCTCAAAAATCGCGCAAGTAAATCTTGCGGGTTATGAAAATCCCCTTGATTTTTTCATGACTTTGCCTTCTCATGAAATTTATTCAGATTTTTTCACGAGATACGCTTGAGCTCGACTACAGCCAGATCGGAGCAGGATAATGGCGATCGGCTGCTGGCCGGCGACATCCGTGCGCTTCGCAAGGCGCGCGGCCTCACGCTGGCCGAGATCGCCCTCAAGCTCGGCCGGTCGGTCGGCTGGGTTAGCCAGGTCGAGCGCGGCCTCTCGGTTCCCTCGTTGGGTGACTTGCGGGCATTCGCCAGCCTCTTCGATGTTCCGATCAGCCTGTTCTTCAGCCATGACGTGCCTGTCGAGCAGGAACGCGGCGTGGTCGTGCGCGCCGGCAGCCGCCGTTCGCTTGGCACAAGTGAATCCGGCCTGGTGGAGGAGCTTCTGTCGCCCGATCTCGGCGGTAGCTTCGAGATGCTGCGCTCGGTGTTCGCGCCGGGCTCGGAACTGGAAACAGAAACGCGCCGCCCGACGGAAGAAGCAGGCTATGTCGCGTCGGGCACTTTCGAGATCGAGATCGGCGGCGTCTGGCATCGTCTCGGCGAAGGCGATTCGTTCCGCTTCGAGGGCAAGCCGTTCCGCTGGCGCAATCCCGGCGCCGAGCCGGCGGTGGTCATCTGGGTGGTTTCGCCACCGGTATACTGACAATGCATGTCACCCAAAATTGCGCAGCGGTTTTGGGATAACGACATGCATCAAGAACAAAAATCGAAGCGCGAAGCGCTGAGACTCTGGAGGAAGAAATGGCCGGTTTGCCGACCACGGCACGCGTGGTGATCATCGGAGGCGGTGTCGTCGGCTGCTCCTCGCTCTATCACCTCTGCAAGGCGGGCTGGACCGACTGCGTGCTTCTGGAAAAGAACGAGCTGACTTCCGGCTCGACCTGGCATGCCGCCGGCAACGTGCCGACCTTCTCCTCGTCCTGGTCGCTGATGAACATGCAGCGCTACTCGACCGAGCTCTATCGGGGTCTGGCCGAAGCTGTCGACTATCCGATGAACTACCATGTCACAGGCTCACTCCGGCTCGCCCATACCAAGGAGCGCATGCAGGAATTCCAGCGCGCCAAGGGCATGGGCCGCTACCAGGGCATGGACATCGACGTCGTCGGCCTCGACGAGATCAAGCGCCGCTATCCTTTCATCGAGACGCATGAGTTGAAAGGCGCGCTCTATGACCCGAGCGACGGCGACATCGACCCGGCTCAGCTGACCCAGGCGCTGGCCAAAGGCGCGCGTGACATGGGCGCCAAGATCATCCGCTTCTGCCCGGTCACCGGCGTGCGCCGCGAGAACGGCGAATGGGTGATCGCCACCCCGCAAGGCGAGATCCGCTGCGAGATCGTCATCAATGCGGCGGGCTACCGCGCCGCCGAAGTCGGCAAGATGTTCGGGCGCGACGTGCCGATGATGGTGATGAGTCATCAGTACATATTGTTCGAGGAGATCCCCGAGCTTGCCGCCTGGACGAAGGAGCAAGGTCATAAGCTGCCGCTGCTGCGCGACGTCGACACGTCTTACTACTTGCGCCAGGAAAAGAGCGGCATGAATCTCGGCCCCTATGAGCGCAATTGCCGCGCGCATTGGGCGACCCACAACGATCCGATGCCGGAGGATTTCTCCTTCCAGCTTTTCCCCGACGATCTCGACCGCCTCGAGCATTACCTGGCCGACGCCGTTGCCCGCGTGCCGATCCTCGGCACCGCCGGCCTCTCCAAGGTGATCAACGGCCCGATCCCTTACGCGCCGGACGGCAATCCACTGATCGGGCCGATGCCCGGCGTGCCGAACGCCTTCGAGGCCTGCGTCTTCACTTTCGGCATTGCCCAGGGCGGCGGCGCCGGCAAGGTGCTGGCCGAATGGGTGACGGAGGGCCAGACGGAATGGGACATGTGGTCCTGCGATCCGCGCCGTTTCACCAGCTTCGCCTCGGCGCCCGATTACTGCGTCGCCAAGGGCATGGAGATCTACGGCAACGAATACGCCATACAGTTCCCGCGCCATGCCTGGCCCGAGGGACGCAACCGCAAACTGTCACCGCTACATGAGCGCATCAAGGTGCTGGGCGGCCAGTTCGACGCCTATAATGGCTGGGAGCGCGCCACCTGGTATGCGGAGCCCGGCGACGATACCTCCGAGGAGTCCACCCTCACCTTCCGACGCGACGGCCCCTGGCAGCAGCGCGTGCGCGAGGAATGCCTTGCCGTGCGCGACGCCGCCGGCATCCTCGACCTGCCCGGCTTCTCGCGCTTCAACCTCGAAGGTCCGGGCGCGGCCGATTGGCTGGCCTTGCAGGTCACCGGCCTTGTGCCGAAGCCCGGCCGCATCGGCCTCGTCTATTTCGCCGACGACAAGGGCCGCATCGTCACCGAAATGTCGGTAGTGCGCCATGGCGAGGACCAGATGACGCTGATCACAGCGGCTGTCGCGCAGTGGCACGATTTCGAATGGCTGAAGTCGCGCATGCCCGCCGATGCGGCCTTCACGCTCACCGACCGGACGGAGGAATTTTCGACGCAGATCCTCGCCGGCCCGAACTCGCGAAAAATCCTGGCCGAAGTCTGCGACGCCGACCTGACGCTGCCCTGGCTGACGCATCAGGAAACAACCATTGCCGGGCGCCGGGCGAAGCTGGTGCGCGTCTCCTTCGCCGGCGAGCTCGGCTGGGAAATCCACACCAAGGTCGCGGACACGGCGACCGTCTTCGACGCCGTCTGGGCCGCCGGCCGGAAGCACGGTTTGAAACCCTTCGGCATGTATGCGCTGGATTCGCTGCGTCTCGAAAAAGGCTACCGCGCCTGGAAGGGCGATCTGTCGACCGACTATTCGATCCTGCAGGGCGGACTGGAGCGCTTCGTCAAATGGGACAAGCCGGAATTTCGCGGCAAGGCGGCTTTGCTCAATGAGAAGCAGCAGGGCGTGAAGAAGCGCTTCGTCACGCTGGTCGTCGAGAACCCCGGCGACTGCGACGCGCCCTATATGTCGACGCTCTGGCATGACGGCACGATCGTCGGCGAGACGACGTCGGGGGGGTGGGGCCACCGCGTCGGCAAGTCGATTGCGCTCGGCATGCTGCGCGCCGATCTCACGCAACCGGGCACCGCGATCGAGGTCGAGATTTTCGGCGACCGCTTCAAGGCCATCGTCCAGAACGACGAGCCGCTGTGGGATCCGAAGAATGAGAGGTTGCGGGCATGACCTCCGTCATCCTCACCGACGGCGGCATGGGACAGGAACTGGTCCGGCGCAGCAAATCCGAGCCGACGCCGCTGTGGTCGGCCAGGGTGCTGATCGAGGAGCCGGACCTTGTGCGCGACCTGCACGCGGAATTCATCCGTGCCGGCGCCCGCGTCATCACCGTAAACACCTATTCGGCAACGCCGGAGCGCCTGGCGCGCGAGGGCGCCGAAGATTTGTTCAAGCCGTTGCAGAAGCGCGGCATCGAGCTGGCGCGCCAGGCTCGCGACGAGGCAGGCGACGCTGCTATTGCCGGTTGCCTGTCGCCTCTCTTCGGCAGCTACGCGCCGGCGCTGACCATCTCCTTTGAGGACACGCTCGATATCTATCGCCGTATCGTCGCCGAGCAGACCGACGGCGTCGATTTGTTCCTGTGCGAGACGATGGCCTCCGCCGAGGAGGCGCGCGCGGCGGTCACCGCGGCCTCGGAAAGCGGCAAGCCCGTATGGGTGTCCTGGACGCTCGCCGATCATGGCACGCCGCGCCTGCGCAGCGGCGAAACCATTGCTGCCGCCGCCAACGCGCTCGACGGCCTGCCGGTCGCGGCCCGGCTGCTCAACTGCTGCCGGCCCGAAGCCATCGCCGCCGCCTTGCCCGAACTCGTTACCCTGGGTGGACCGGTGGGTGCCTATGCCAACGGCTTCAGTTCGGTCGAGGCATTGAAGCATGGCGGGACGGTGGACGTGCTGCACGCCCGCCATGATCTCGATCCGCAAGCCTATGCGGACCAGGCCATCGGCTGGGTCGATGCCGGCGCCGGCATCGTCGGCGGCTGTTGCGAAGTCGGCCCTGCTCATATCGCCGCCCTGCGCGACAAGCTCACGCGGGCCGGTCACCAGATTTCGGGAGTCTCCTGATGCCAAAACCGTCAAAGCGCATTACCAGTATCGTGCCTTCAGGCAAGGATGGCTGGGAAGTCCACTTCGCCGCCTGGACCCGCAAGCAGGCCGGCGAAGACATCATCGTGCTCTCGGTCGGCGACCATGATTTCGACACGCCGTCTGAAACGATTGAGGCTTGCGTGGCCGCCGTGCGCGGCAGCAACCATCATTACACGCCGCTGCCCGGCCTGCCGCGCCTGCGTAAGGCAATGGCCGCCGCCGCGACCGCTTGCGCCGGCATCCTCACCGAACCCGACGAGGTCATCGCCACGCCTGGCGGCCAGGCAGCGCTTTACGCCGCCGTGCAGGGCGTGCTCGACCCTGGCGACCACGCCATCGTCGTCGCGCCCTATTACGCCACCTATCCCAACACATTCAGCGCCGCGGGCGCCAGCTTCACCGTGGTCGAGACGCCGGCCGAAGATGGGTTTCAACCTCGCGCGGAGATGATCCGCGCTGCGCTCAAGCCCAACACCCGCGCCATACTGATCAACACGCCGAACAACCCGACCGGCGCCGTCTATTCGCGCGAACGGCTCGAACAGCTGGCCGAAATCTGCAAGGAACACGATCTCTGGCTGCTGTCGGACGAGGTTTACTGGACGCTCGGCGGCGGCGAGCATATCTCGCCGCGCTCGTTGCCCGGCATGGCCGAGCGCACGCTGGTCATCAACTCCATGTCGAAGAGCCACGGCATGACCGGCTGGCGCATGGGCTGGCTGACCGGGCCGAAAGCGATGATCGCGCTGATGACCGACCTCAATCTGGTCACGACCTACGGCCTGCCGGCCTTCATCTCCATCGCCTGCGCCGAGGCGCTCGAAAATCATTATGGCGTGAAGGATATCGCCGAGCGTTACGCCGCACGGCGCACGATCTTCCTCGATGCCATACGCGGAGCCAACGAAGTCACCGTGCGCGGTTCCGACGGCGGCATGTACATCATGCTCGATGTCTCCGCGGTCGAACCCGACGACGAGAAATTCGCCTGGGCGCTGCTCGACAAGGAAAAGGTCGGCGTGATGCCCGGATCGAGCTTCGGCGAGGCTGCCGCCGGCCACATCCGCATCAGCCTCTGCCAGCCCGAACCCGTCCTCAAGGAAGCAGCGCTTCGCGTTCGCCGCTTCGCTTCCAACTATCGCCGCGAGGCCGCATGACCAAGACCATCCCGGCCAAGACGATTCCCAACAAGGCGAGGGCCGTGATCATCGGCGGCGGCGTCTCCGGCTGCTCGGTCGCCTATCACCTGGCCAAGCTCGGCTGGACCGACATCGTGCTGCTCGAACGCAAGCAGCTCACCTCAGGCACCACCTGGCATGCGGCCGGGCTGATCGGCCAGTTGCGCGGCTCGCAGAACATGACGCGGCTGGCGAAATATTCGGCCGACCTTTACGTCAAGCTCGAGGCCGAGACCGACGTCGGCACCGGCATGCGCCAGGTCGGTTCGATCACCGTCGCGCTGACCGAGGAGCGCAAGCACGAGATCTACCGGCAGGCTTCGCTGGCCCGCGCCTTCGATGTCGATGTGCGCGAGATTTCGCCGCGCGAGGTCAAGGAGATGTACCCGCATCTCAACGTCTCGGATGTGGTCGGCGCGGTACATCTGCCGCTCGACGGCCAGTGCGATCCCGCCAATATCGCCATGGCGCTGGCCAAGGGCGCGCGCCAGCGGGGTGGTGCGATTATCGAGAACGTCAAGGTCACCAAGATCCATACCAAGAACGGTCGAGTCTGCGGCGTCTCCTGGGCGCAGGGCGAAGAGCAAGGCACGATCGAGACCGACATCGTCGTCAACTGCGCCGGCATGTGGGCGCGCGAGCTTGGCCGGCAGAACGGCGTCACCATCCCGCTGCATGCCTGCGAGCATTTCTATCTGGTCACCGAGCCGATCCCCGGCCTCTCCCGCCTGCCGGTGCTGCGCGTGCCGGACGAGTGCGCCTACTACAAGGAGGACGCCGGCAAGATGATGCTTGGCGCCTTCGAGCCGGTGGCGAAGCCCTGGGGCATGGACGGCATCCGTGAGGATTTCTGCTTCGACCAGTTGCCCGAGGACATGGACCATTTCGAGCCGATCCTGGAAATGGGAGTCAACCGCATGCCGATGCTGGGCACCGCCGGCATCCACACCTTCTTCAACGGTCCCGAGAGTTTCACGCCCGACGACCGCTACTATCTCGGCGAGGCGCCGGAGCTTTCCGGCTACTGGATGGCGACCGGCTATAACTCGATCGGCATCGTCTCCTCCGGCGGCGCCGGCATGGCGCTGGCGCAGTGGATCAATGACGGTGAGGCGCCCTTCGACTTGTGGGAGGTCGATATCCGCCGCGCCCAGCCCTTCCAGAAGAACCGCCGCTACCTCAAGGAGCGCGTCTCCGAAACGCTCGGCCTACTCTATGCCGACCATTTCCCCTACCGCCAGATGGCGACCTCGCGCGGCGTGCGCCGCTCGCCTTTGCACGAGCATTTGAAGGCGCGCGGCGCGGTCTTCGGCGAGGTGGCGGGCTGGGAGCGCGCCAACTGGTTCGCGCGCGAAGGCCAGGAGCGCGAATACCGCTATTCCTGGAAGCGGCAGAACTGGTTCGACAACCAGCGCGAGGAACATCTCGCGGTGCGCAACGGCGTCGGCCTGTTCGACATGACCTCGTTCGGCAAGATCCGCGTCGAGGGTCGCGATGCCTGCGCCTTCCTGCAGCGGCTCTGCGCCAATGACATGGACGTCGCGCCGAGCAAGATCGTCTACACGCAGATGCTCAACCAGCGCGGCGGCATCGAGAGCGACCTCACCGTGACGCGGCTGTCGGAGACGGCCTATTTCCTGGTCGTGCCTGGCGCCACGCTGCAGCGCGACCTCGCCTGGCTGAGAAAGCACGTCGCCGACGAGTTCGTCGTCATCACCGACGTGACCGCCGCCGAAGCCGTGATCTGCGTCATGGGTCCGGAGGCGCGAAAACTGATCCGGAAGGTCAGCCCGAACGATTTCTCCAATGAGGCCCATCCGTTCGGCACTTTCCAGGAGATCGAGATCGGCATGGGTCTCGCCCGCGCCCACCGCGTCACCTATGTCGGCGAGCTCGGCTGGGAACTCTACGTCTCGACCGAACAGGCGGCCCATGTCTTCGAGGCGATCACCGAAGCCGGCGCAGATGTCGACCTGAAACTCTGCGGCCTGCATACGCTTGATTCCTGCCGCATCGAAAAGGCCTTCCGCCATTTCGGCCACGACATCACCGACGAGGACAATGTGCTGGAGGCGGGCCTCGGCTTTGCCGTCAAGACGAGCAAAGCCGGCTTCATCGGCCGCGACGCTGTGCTCAGGAAGAAGGAAGCCGGCCTGTCACGCCGGCTGGTGCAGTTCCGCCTGAAGGACCCGCAGCCGCTGCTCTTCCACAACGAGGCCATCCTGCGCGACGGCAAGATCGTCGGTCCGATCACATCAGGCAATTACGGCCACCATCTCGGCGGCGCGATCGGGCTTGGCTATGTGCCTTGCCAGGGCGAGAGCGAGACGGATGTGCTGGGCTCATCCTACGAGGTGGAAATCGCCGGCGAGCGCTTCGCCGCGGAGGCATCGCTGAAGCCGATGTATGATCCGAAGGCGGAACGGGTGAGGATGTAACCTTTCCTCTCGCGGCTTCGGGCAGGATTGCCCGCAGGCGTGACCAGGAGTCGCTATTACTTGTCCGGCATGGTTGACGGATCGCGAGCACCGTGTCGAACACCGACAATCACAATTTCGGCGGCGGAAGGCTCATAGTAGATCAGGTAGGGATAAGACCGCACGACGATCCGGCGCATCGGCCTTTCGTCTGTAGCAACGCCGGCCAGGGGATGTTCGAGCAATAGATTGATGACTGCGTGGAGTCTGGCTTGGATCCGCTTCGTCCCTTTGGGTGACTGCAACGCGATACTGCCGAAGAACCTCGTCCAACTCGGCTAACGCCGCCGGCGTGTAACGAAGCTTCACAGGCCGTGCTTCGCCCAAACAGCACGGACTTCTTCGTCGGTTGCAAATTCACCACGCGCAGCCTGCGCTCGGGACATTGCGAGCGAGGCTTTTTCCTCTCGGCTCAGTTGGTGAACAGGTTCGTCCCCCACATCACCCGCGAGGCGCAAGAGGACACGTGCGTACTCGTCCTGCAATTCAGGAGGCAAGGTGCGAACACGTTGGACTGCATGCTCGAAAAGCTTGGTCATGCCTCTATTATGCACTTCATTTCCGCATAAAAAAAGGCGTTCGCCACAATCCCGCAGGATAGCTGAAGTCCCCTAAAACCGCTCGAGCATCCTGCGGACTTTGACCAGAAACCCCGCCCTGCTCTTCGGTGTCGACGAATCCATCAAATAGTGCGCCAGGAAAAAAGTCTTGCAGCGCGTGGCGCATAGCGCCCGCATGCCGCGTAAAATCGTCTTGCGTCCCGGCTGGCCGACGACGACGCTCCACCAGGTCGGCGCGCCGCAGGTGGTGATGACGCCGACCTTGGTTACATGCCGCATCAGCGACGTGATCCGCCCCTTGCCGGATGGCAGCTTGAAGGCGATGTCGGTCGCCCACACGCGGTCGAACCAGCCCTTCAGCATCGCCGGCAACCCGTACCACCAGGTCGGATAGATGAAGAGGATCGCCTGCGCCCATTGCAGATGTTCGAAATGCGGCGTCAGCGCAGGGTCTTGCGGCGCCCGGTCGTTGTAGAGGCGCCGCTCCTCGCAACTCATCACAGGGTCGAAATTCTCGGCATAGAGGTCGAGCAGCCGCACGTCCCAGCCTCGCCCTTTCAGCACCTCCACCGCCATGTCGCGGATCGCCGCGCAATAGCTTTCCGGCACCGGATGGCAATAGACCACCAGCACGCGCATCAGAAGGCGTCCATCGTCGCCGCGACCTTCGCCATGAAGACTTTGCGCGTCTCGTCGGTGGAGAGGTTCATTGAATAATGCGCGAGATAGGAGACGGGAGCGCCTGGCTTGATGGTCGCCCGCAGCATGCGCTTGACGATCTTGCGCGGCGGATCGCCCATCAGCATGGCGCGAAGGCGGCTGCCGCCATAGGTGGTGATGGCTGCGAGCTTGCGGATGTTGTGCAGCGTCGGCCGCACCTTGCCGTCGACCAGCTTGAACGACACGCCGGGCAGAAAGACGCGGTCGAAGAAACCTTTCAGGATCGCCGGATAGCCATAGTTCCAGACCGGAAACGACAGCACCAGCGCTTCGGCATTTTGCAGCCTTTCGACATAGCCGGCGACCGCATCGTCCGGCCCGCGCGGATCGTGGTAGCCGAGCCGCTCGGCGCGCGTCATCCGCGGATCGAAATCCTCGGCGTAGAGATCGCAATCGTCGACCGCATGCCCGGCCGCGGCGAGCCGTTCGACGATCGTCTCGTGCAGGCCGGCGTTGAAGCTGGTCTCCACCGGATGAGCGTAAAGCACGAGGATTTTCATCAACCCGCCTTCTGCAATCCCTTGAACAGGAACGTGCGGCCGGAGCGATAATCATAGTCCGG
Source organism: Mesorhizobium sp. B1-1-5 (assembly GCF_006443065.1). Lineage (NCBI taxonomy): Bacteria > Pseudomonadati > Pseudomonadota > Alphaproteobacteria > Hyphomicrobiales > Phyllobacteriaceae > Mesorhizobium > Mesorhizobium sp. B1-1-5. The sequence continues at coordinate 67,735 of NZ_VFWS01000009.1, forward strand.
GTTTTCCCAGGCGATCATCTTGCCGGGGTTGAGCAGCCCTTGCGGATCGGTCTCGCGCTTGAAGGCGAGCTGGATCTCGTCGGTCTGCTTCATGCCGCCTTCTTCCAGCGTGTAGCGGTGCGGGTTGAAGATCGGGCAGCCATTCTCCTCATGCAGGCGGATGATCTCGTTGAGCCGTGCCTCGCTGGTGAACTTGACCAGCGGCAGGCCGAAGCAGGTGATGTTGCCGTCGAGCCGCACGAATTCGAGATGCGAGAACACCTCGCCCGGGAACATCGCGTCCATCTTCTCGACCAGAGCCAGCTGGTTAGGGAACGGATAGAGCGACTGCAGATAGGTGATCGACGGGTCGACGCGCAGTGCGCGCAGGGTCGTGTGGTTCCAGGCAAGCTCATAGGCCGGCGGCAGGCCCTTCTTGTCCTCGTCCGTCGCGGTCGCCGCATTGAAGATGACCTCGCCGCCGGCGCGCCGGGTGAAGGCCAGGAAGGCGTCGAGCCCATGCTTCGCGACCATGACGACGCAGATGCTTTGCCCCTCGCTCAGGAATTTCTGGTGCCGCTTGAAATAGAGCTGCGGCACGGGTGCGGCGATCGGCGTGATCAGCTTGGTCAGGATGCCGTCCTGGCAAGCAAGCGCGTTGCCGTAGCGGGCAGCGCCCATGAAATTGTCGAAGCCGACGATGACGTCGATCCAGTCATAGGCGGCGGTCAGCGGCATCTCGACCTCGGTGATGATGCCGTTGGTGCCGTACGCATGGGTCACCTTGTGCAGGTCCTCGCCGGTAAGCTCGAGCGCCTTGGGCTCGGCCTCCATGGTGACGACGCGCAGCCGCAGCACATTGCCGAAATCGCGCAAGCCGCCGAAATTGATCGAGCCGACGCCGCCGGAGCCGCCGGCGATGAAGCCGCCGATCGAGGCGGTGTTGTAGGTCGAGGGCGAGAGCCTCAGCTCCTGTCCGGAATGCGCCCGCGTCGCCTTGTCGATCTCTGCCAGCACCGCGCCGGGCCCGGTCACCACCCGCCCCGGCGCGATCGTCTTGATCTGGTTCATCTCGGTGAGGTTCAGCACCACGCCGCCCGACAGCGGCATCGCCTGCCCATAATTGCCGGTGCCGCTGCCGCGCGGCGTCACCGGGACGCCGTGCTTGTGGCACGCGGCAAGCACACGGATCACCTCGTCCTCGTTCTTCGGCGTGACGATCAGGTCGCCCTTGATGTGGTCGAGCTGCGCCTTCAGCACCGGGCTGTACCAGTAGAAGTCGCGGCTCTTCTGCTGGACGATGGCCGGATGGTCGTCGAGCTTGATCCCGTCGAGATCGCGCTTCAGCGCTGCGATATCCATTATCACACCATCAGTTCGTCGAGTTCGGCATAGTCGGGCAATTGGCATTCGATCGCCCTGCCCTCGCGCACCACGATGCGATCCGATTCGGGCCGCGACAGCAATTCCGTCCAGCTGCGTCCCTTGAAGATGATGAAGTCTGCGCTGCTTCCAGCGGCAAGGATGCCGGCGCCGTCGAGCCGCATCACCTCGGCCGGCGTTGCCGCAACCGCCTTAGGCCAGTCGCCGACCGGGTGGTCGAAATGCAGGATGCGCGTCGCCATCCGGTAGACCTCAAGCATGTCGAGATCGCCATAGGCGTAGAACGGATCGCGCGTGTTGTCGGAGGCCACCGCCACTTTGATGCCGCGCGCCTTCATCTCATGCAGCAGCGTCACGCCGCGCCAGCGCGGGGTGGTGTGGTTGTTGCGGCGGTCCTGCAGATAGAGATTGCACATCGGCAGCGACACCACGGCAAGCCGCGCCTTCGCCACCTTGTCCAGCGTATCGAGCACCTCGAGGTCCGGCTGGCGTGCCAGCGAGCAGCAATGGCCGACCAGGATGTTGCCCTCGAAGCCATTCCACAGCGAAGCCTCGGCGATCTTCTTCAGCGACATGGCCGCGACATCGTCGGTCTCGTCGGCATGGAAATCGAGATCGAGCCCATGCTTGATCGCCTGGGCGAACACCTGGTCGAGCAGTTCCTCGAGGTCGGGCACCATATAGGTGACGACGCCGAGCACACCCTTGGCCGCGGCGACGCGTTTCGCCAACCGTTCGAACCAGGCCTTGTCGCGCACGCCTTCGATGCCGAGCAGGCAGGCTGCCTGCAGGTCGATGCGCCCACGCCATTTTTCCCGCATCGCCTCGAACACCGGCCAGGAGATCTCCTCCTGCGGCGGCACGCTGTCGAGATGCGTGCGCATAGCCTTGGTGCCGTGCGCATAGGCTGAGCGCAGCGAGAAATCCATGCGGCGCGCGACATCCTCGGCGTTCCAGCGCGTGGTACGGTCGGCGCCGGTGGCATTGAGCGCGCCCATGAAAGTGCCGTCCGGATTGGGCTTTCGCGGCCAGATATGGCCCTTGTCGATATGGGTGTGGCAATCGACGAAGCACGGCAGCACGATGCGGCCGGCAAGGTCGATCGCGTCGGCTTCTGCTTTCGACTTGGCACGGGCGACAATGCTCGCGATCTTACCGTCGGCGACAGATATGTCGGCAAGCGCAAACCCATCCGGGTCGAAAGCGGCGGCAAGACCCGGCGTGAGCGATCGATGAAGCCGAATGTTAGCCAGGCGATAAGAACCAGAGGGTGGTATCAAGGCCTGGCCCCCGCTGTCTTATGCAGAACTGGTCCCCAAATGGACGCCTCACTATTCTCAATCGCGTCGCGCACCTTACCGCTCCTGTTTCAGCGCGCTCTCGTGCCAGCGGCGCAAGATGAGATGCGACACCAGCGACAGCACCAGGAAGATCAATATGCCGGTGAGCGAGATCAGGATCAGCGCCGCGAACAAGCGCGGAGCATTGAGCCGGTAACCGGCCTCGATGATACGCGACGCGAGCCCCGACGACTGCCCCTGCGCGCCGGCGACGAATTCCGCCACCACCGCGCCGATCAGCGACAGGCCGCCGGCGATCTTCAGCCCGCCGAGGAAATAAGGCATCGCTGCCGGCAGGCGCAGATAGCGCAATTGCTGCCAGCGCGTCGCGCCGTTGAGCTTGAACAGGTCCCGCAGATTGCGGTCGACCGAGTTCAGGCCGAGCGTGGTGTTGGACAGGATCGGAAAGAAGGCGACGATCCAGGCGCAGAGCAGCAGTTTGACGGTCTGGTTGTCCACATAGATGTTGATCAAGGGGAAGATGGCGACGATCGGCGTCACCTGCAGCACGATGGCGAAGGGGAAGAACGACATCTCCACCCATTTCGACTGCGCGAACAGCACCGCCAGTCCGACGCCGCCGATCACGGCGAGCAACAGGCTGAAAAAGGTGATCCTGAGCGTCACCAGCAGTGACGAGAACAACAGCCCCGCATCGTTGTGCAGCGTCTGCAGCACCACGCCCGGCCGCGGCAGGATATATTGCGGGATCTCGTTCCAGACGCAGATGCGGTCCCACAGCACGATCGCCAGCACCATGATCGCCAGCGGCAGCACCCATTTGCCGATCCGCTCCAGCCGCTCCTGGCGGGCGCGGCGTGCCTCTTCCGGATCGAGCGTCAGGACATTGTCTTCAATGGCCGTCATTTTGTGATCCGGCGGTTGAGTTGATGGCGTCGACCAGCACGCCCGAGGCCTGCCGGCAAAGCGCAGCATAGCCCGGTGAGGTGCGGAACGCTTCGTCGCGGGGATAGGGCGCATGGATGGGGAGTTCGCCGAAAACGCGACCCGGGCGCGCGGCCATGACGACGACGCGGCTGGACAGGAACACGCTCTCGAAGACGCTGTGGGTGACGAAGATGACGGTGAAGCGCTCGTCCTGCCAAAGTTCCAGAAGGTCGTTGTTGAGCTTGAAGCGGGTGATCTCGTCGAGCGCCGCGAAAGGCTCGTCCATCAGAAGGATGCGCGGCTTGGTCACCATGGCCCGCGCGATCGAGACGCGCATCTTCATGCCGCCGGAAAGCTCGCGCGGCACGGCGTTCTCGAAGCCGCTGAGGTGGACGCGCGACAGCATCTCCATCACCGCCGGCTCCGCCTTGGCGCGCGACACCCCTTTCAGCCTCAGCGGAAGCCAGACATTGTCGAAGACGCTGGCCCAAGGCAGCAGCGTCGGCTCCTGGAAGACGAAGCCGATATTCGAGCGGTCGATTGAGCCGCGCCAGTCGAGGTGGCCGGACGTCGGCGTCGACAGGCCGGCGATCAGCCGAAGCGCCGTCGACTTGCCGCAGCCCGAGGGGCCGAGCAGGCTCACGAAATCGCCCTCGCGGATCGCCAGGTCGACCTTGCTCAGCGCCGTCACGCCGTTGGAAAAGACCTTGCCGACACTGCGCAACGCCAGCAGCATCGGGGCCTCCCCCGATGCCGCCGGCGTCTCAGCCACTTTCTCCTGGATCATCTCAGGCCGGCCGCCCTACTTCTTCAGCTCCAGCCCGACACCCTTGTTGATGAAGGCCAGCGTATAGGCTTTCTTGATGTCGAGGCCCGGCTGCGCGACCTTGGCCTTGACCATCTTGTCGTAAAAACTTCGGATGCGGGCTTCGGTCATCGCGCCGATGCCGAGCTTTTCCGAATCGCCCGAATCGACCACGCCGAACTTCTTCATCTGCTCGATCGAGAAGGCGATCTGCTCATCCGTCATGTCCGGATTGTCCTTCTTGATCATCTCGTTGGCGGCCTTGTTGTCGCCATAGAGGTATTTGTACCAGCCCTTGGCCGAGCCATCGACGAAGCATTGCACCACCTCCGGGCGCTTGTCGATCGTGTCCTGCATCACCTCGATGGTGGTCGCATAGGTATCCCAGCCATAGTCGGCTAGCAGGAACTGGTTCGGCGTGAAGCCGCCCTGCTTCTGCACGGCAAACGGCTCGGACGTCACATAGCCCTGCTGGATCGACTTCTTGTTGGCGATGAAGGGCGCCGGATTGAACGTGTAGGGCACGCGCTTGGCGGCGTCGAAGCCAAGATCGGTGACCATCCATTGGAAGAAGGTCTGCGCGCCTTCGTCGCCCATGATGTACTGGTCGGCGTTCTTGAGGTCCTCCCACTTGTCCAGCCCCTCTCCCGGATGGGACATGATGACCTGCGGATCCTTCTGGAAGTCGGACGCGACGACACGCATCGGAATGCCCTGCTGCACGGCATCGAAGGCCGACAGCAGATTGCCGCCCATGTAGAAATCGATCTTGCCGGCAAGCAGCATCGGCCGGCCGCTGACCTGCGGGCCACCCTGCATGACGGTCACATCGAGGCCGCAGGCGGCATAGGTGCCGTCGGCGATCGCCTGGTAGTAGCCGCCATGCTCCGGCTCGGCCAGCCAATTGGTGCCGAACGTCACCTTCTCGTTCGCGGCAGCAGTCAGCGTGCCCGCAGCCAGCAGGACGACGGCGCCCGCCAGCATCTTTCCTTGTCCGATCATAAACTCACCCTCTCTTAGCTCCGGCGCGCAACGCGCTGGGCTCGACACCATTGATTCAAGAAGCAAGACACATGCCACCGCCAGCGCCGCCTGCTCGTGCGGCAGTCATTGCCGAGACCGGACGGGTCATGCCGTACGCGAGGCATCGTGCCTATTTTTTGGACGCCTGTCCATAATCGCTCCCGGCGGCGTCCACGGCATCTTGAATGTTTCATGAATCCGCCACTAGGCTGTCGGCCGACAGGAGAATGCCATGCTCAAATACCTCGCCCCCAAGTCGATCAAGCCGCCTTTCGCCCGCTACAGCCACGGCGTCGAAATACCGGCCGGAAAGCGCCTGGTGCTGTGCTCGGGTCAATTGGGCATCGGCCCCGACGATGCCGTGCCGGAGGATGCCGGCGCGCAGGCCGAGCTCTGCTTCAAGAACATCGCCGCGATTCTGAGCGAGGCCGGGCTGACCTTGAACGACATCGTGCGCATCAACGCCTTCGTCATCGGCCGCGAGCACCTGCAAGCCTATATGGATGTCCGCAACCGGCTCTTTTCCGATCCGGCGCCGGCCTCCACGCTGATGATCGTCTCCGGCTTCGCCCGCCCGGAATTCAAGGTCGAGGTCGAAGTTCTGGCAGCGGGCTAGCTGTTTCCGGGGATAGTCTCTAGACCTCAGGCCGGACAGCAGACCAATCGGGAGACGAAAAGTGACGACAAGACGCGTGTGGTGGGGCGATTACCGGACGACCGAATACGCCTCGATCGACGCCGAAGCGACCATCGCCGTGCTGCCGGTGGCGGCGATCGAGCAGCACGGCCCGCACCTTCCGGTCTCGACCGACACCTCGATCATGGCGGGCATGCTGGAGACGGTGATCGCGCGTCTGCCCGACGATCTCGACATCCGCATCCTGCCGGTGCAGGCGGTCGGCAAGTCGAACGAGCACCTGCATGCGCCGGGAACGCTCACTTTGCCCGCGACCACCTTGGTCGACGCCTGGACCGAGCTTGGCCTGTCGGTCGCCCGCGCCGGGGTGAGAAAGCTGATCGTCGTCAATTCGCATGGCGGCAATGAAGAGATCATGGGCATCATTTCGCGCGAATTGCGCGTGCGCGCCAAAATGCTGTCGGTGAAGACGAGCTGGCAGCGTTTCGGCCGCCCGGCCGGAATGTACACCGAGTTCGAGGACCGTCACGGCATCCATGGCGGCGATGTCGAGACCTCGCTGATGCTGCACTTCCGGCCCGACCTCGTCGACATGAGCAAGGCGGAGAATTTCGTCTCCAATGTCGGGCGCGCCGAAAAGGAATTCGCCCTGCTGCGCCACACTGGCACGCATGCCTTCGCCTGGATCGCCAGCGACCTCAATCCGAACGGCGTGGTCGGCGATGCCTCCATCGCCACGGCCGATAAGGGCCGGCTGACGGCGGAAATGCAGGCCGACGGTTTTATCAACCTGGTCCGGGATGTGCGCAAGGCGAAGCTTGCCGAGTGGCTGTCGTAGCGGCGGGTCTGCTTTGACTTAAGCTTCGATCGCCAATTCGAAGGGGATCCCCTCAAACGCGTCGGCGCCGCGTCCGATGGCGTCAATCGCCGCGATCATGCGGCCGTCACGCTCAAGCAGCATGTCGGCGACGGCGATCAGCCGCGGATTGGGCGTGGCCGTCGGCGAGAGGAAGCGCAGCGTCCGGGCGAGTTCCATCTCGTCGCGCTTTGGCGCCAGCGCCGCCGCGATGATGTAGGCCGATGCCGTCGAGCGGCTGACGCCGGCATAGCAATGCACCACCAGAGGCTTCGCCCGATCCCAGCGATAGGCGAAATCGAGCAAGGCCCGCACATGCTCCTCGCCGGGCATCGTCATGCCTTCCTGCGCGACAGCGATGTCGTGCATGACGAGATGCAGGTGGTTTTCCGCCAGGATCGAGGCCGGGCGGACCACTTCGGTGCCTGCGGCGAGCAGCGACAACAACCGTTGCGCACCGGTCCTTGCCACGGCCTCGTCGACCTTCGACAGCGAACAGACGTGGATCATTGCCCGAACTCCTTTGGCGCATCCTTGCGCCGCGCGGCCCACGTGGCAAGGGCGCCTTCGAGGCGTTGCCATTCCGCTTCATTGCCCGGCAAACCGACACGCAGCACTTGAGGCCGCTCGGCAAAATGGCGGACCAGCACGCCGCTCGAGCCAAGTGCCGAAAAAACGCCTGCGGCCTCGGGAAACGACAGATAGCGGAACAGGCTGGTGCCGCCGGCGACCGGAACATCGAATCGGCCAAGCAGCGCGTCGAGCCGCCCGGCATCCTGCGCCAGGCGTTGCCGCATATCGGCCTGCCACGCCGCATCCGACAAGGCGCGGATGCCATATTCGAGCGCCGGGCCGGCGACCGCCCAAGGCCCGAGCTGCGCATCCAGCCGCTCGCCCGTCAGCGGATCCGCCAGCGCGAAGCCGAGTCTCACACCCGCAAGGCCGAAGAACTTGCCGAAGGAGCGCAGCACGACGATGGCACCCTGCCCGACATCGCCGGCGAGGCTTTGCTCGATTGGGCCGACATCCATGAAGGCCTCGTCGACGACCAGCAGCCCGCCCTTGGCGCGAAGCCGCGCCGCAAGGTCGAGCAGACGGGCCTTTTCGACCAGCCGCCCATCCGGATTGTTGGGATTGACCAGCACCGCAAGGTCCGCCTCGGCCAGCGCGCCGAAATCGCTGACTTCCGCAACGACATGCCCCGCGATAGCGGCGGCCCGGGCATGTTCGGCATAGGTCGGGCCAAGCACCAGCGCCTTGCCTGGCCGTAGCAGCGAAGCGACGCGCGGCAGGAGAATCTGCGTGCCGGGCGCCGCCGCCACATGCGCCGCCGACGGCGCGCCATAGGCCCTGGCCGCAATTTCGGCCAATTCGCGCAGTTGTCCTGCCTCCGGCAATCGGGACAGCGCTGTGGCGGGCAGATCGAAAAGCGGATAGGAGTGCGGATTGATACCTGTCGAGAGGTCCACGAAAGGTTTTGGTGCATGAGGAAAAAGCGCGTTTGCCCGGCCAAGGCTGCCGCCATGATCAACCGCTGCAATCGCTCCGCTTAGAAGTTTCATGTCCGTCCTGATCGCTTTCCTGTCACTCGCCGTCGAACGGGCCCTCGGCTACCCGGACTGGCTGTTCGGCGCCATCGGCCATCCGGTCACCTGGATCGGCAGGCTGATATCCTTTCTCGATCGCCGGCTCAACCACGCTACGGATTCCGACGAATTGCGTCGCCGACGCGGCGTCCAGGCCTTGCTCGTCATTCTGCTGGTGCCCGGCCTGATCGGCCTGGCGCTGCATGTCCTGCTCTGGATGATGTTCCCTACGGGCCTCGTCATCGCCGCCATCCTCGGTTCCTCGCTGCTGTCGCAGAAAAGCCTCGCAGAGCATGTCGAGGAGGTCGCCGACGCGCTGGAGACCGGCGGCCTGACGCTCGGCCGCATCGCCGTATCGCGCATTGTCGGCCGCGATCCGGAAAAGCTCGACAAGCCCGGTGTCGCGCGTGCCGCGATCGAAAGCCTGGCCGAGAATTTTTCGGACGGCATTGTCGCGCCCGCCTTCTGGACCGGCATCGGCGGCCTTGGCGGAGGTGCTGCCTACAAGGCCGCCAACACCGCCGATTCGATGATCGGCCACCGCACGCCGAAATACGAAGCCTTTGGCCGTGCGGCCGCCCGTTTCGACGATCTGGTCAACCTACCCGCATCGCGGCTTACCGGGCTGCTCATCGTGCTGGCGGCCTTTCTCGTCCCGGGCGCCGATCCGCACTCCGCCTGGCATGTCATGCGTCGCGACGCGAGGAAGCACCGTTCGCCCAATGCCGGCTGGCCGGAGGCGGCGATGGCCGGCGCGCTGGGGCTTTCGCTAGCCGGACCGCGCAGCTATGGCGGCGAAGTCGTCGAGGACGCCTTCATGGGCGAAGGCGGCCGCCGCGAGGCCGAAAGCACCGACATCCGCCAGGCGCTCAAGCTCTATCGCATAGCCGACTGGCTGCTGCTCGGCCTGTTCGCGGTCGTCTCCGCGATCGTGATCTACCTGACCATCTTGATCGGCGGCTAAAACTCAATTCCCTGCTGCGCCTTCACGCCCGCGGCGAAATGGTGCTTGGTCAGCCCCATCTCGGTGACGAGATCGGCCGCCTCGACAAGGAGCGGCTTGGCGTTGCGGCCGGTGACGATCACATGCAGGTCGTCCCGGCGCGCCTTCAGCGCCGCGACCACCTTTTCCAGATCGAGATAGTCGTAGCGCAGCGCGATGTTGAGTTCGTCGAGCACCACGAGGCTCATCGACGGATCGGCGATCAGCTCCAACGCCTTGGCCCAGGCGGCTTCGGCGGCGGCGATGTCGCGCTTCAGGTCCTGCGTCTCCCAGGTAAAACCCTCGCCCATCGCATGCCAGACGACACGGTCGCCGAAGGCCGCGAAAGCATCCTTCTCGCCGGTATGCCATTTGCCTTTGATGAACTGCACGACGCCGACGCGCTTGCCATAGCCCAGCATTCTCAGCGCCAGGCCGAAGGCAGCCGTGGTCTTGCCCTTGCCCGGCCCGGTGTTGACGATCAGCAGCCCCTTTTCAACCGTCTTGCCGGCCACTTCGGCATCCTGCACCGCCTTGCGCTTGGCCATCTTGGCGCGGTGGCGCTCGGCGTCCTTGTCATCAATGGTCTTGTCTTCGATTTCGGCCATGTCACTTCACCTTGAGTGGCAATCCCGCCACCATCATGAGAACGCTGTCGGCAGCGGTCGCCACCTGCTGGTTGAGCCGGCCGGCGGCGTCGCGGAACCGGCGCGCCAGCGCATTGTCGGGCACGATGCCCAGGCCGACTTCGTTTGAAACCACGAACCATGGCCCGCGCGGCCGCGACAGCGCATCCTTGAGCCGCCGGCATTCGGCCTCGACATCATGTTCGGCCAGCAGGTGGTTGGTGAGCCACAATGTCAGGCAATCGATCAGCACAGGTTGGTGGGTCGGCAAAGCCTCGATTGCGCCCACCAGATCGAGCGGCGCATCGACGGTGACCCAGCCTTCGCCGCGCCGCGACCGATGCAGCGCGATGCGCTCGCGCATCTCGTCGTCATAGGCCTGCGCCGTGGCAATGTAGGTCCAGGGCGATGGATGGGCGGTTGTCAGCGCCTCGGCATGCGTGCTCTTGCCCGAACGGGCACCGCCCAGGATGAAGGTCAGCTTCCCATCGGAAGCTCTATTGCCGCTCGCGGCTGTCGCGCCGGTCATTCTTACCTTCCAGGTTGGAATCGTGTCGCGGCCCAGAGGCCGACGGTGCGCGAACCTTAGGCAGAAGCGCGACCACCGGCAAACCCAATTCCGCCACCGCCCGGCGCGATTGCGGCACGACTTGCGGTGCTACGAGCCGGCAATCCGCGCCGCGACCAGCTGCTGCAACCGCCACAAATGCGTATCGTGGATGCCGCGCTGCTCGAGATTCTTCACCGTGTTGTAGAGATAGTCGGCGCCCGAGCCCCAATGGCCGCAGGAGGTCGCCAGCCGCTCGACCACCTCGTCCTCGCTGAGCGGGCCTGCAAAAGTTGTACCGTTGCGATTGATGACGAAAGCCAGCGCACGCAATGGTCCCTTGTCGGTTGATAGCTGCAGAAGGCGCGGCCAGTAGCTTGTCGGCTTCAATGTCATCTCACGCCGGAAAAGCTTGTCCAGGCCCTGCCTTCGGTTGTTCTCGACCAGCCGGAAAGCAACCCCTTTGCACTGGCCTCCGCGATCGAGCGCCATCATAAGGCCGGGTTGCTCCTTGGTGCCGCGCCAGCGCGTCATCTTCATGCAGAACGAGCGGTGCCAGCCGCGCGCAAGCGCCACGCATTCCTCGGTGTGCTCGATCTCAGGCTTCCAGATGAGCGATCCATAGCCGAACAGCCAGAGCGGTTCCGTCGCCGGAAGCTCGGCCTCGAAAGCATCCAGCATCGCCGCATAGTCGCTGTCATCCAGATGCGCCGCATCGGGATCCGGGCCCACATCCTCGACCGTGCGGAAGCAGCGGGCGACCAGTTCCTCGGTAAGCGACATGGCTCTTGGCAGCATGCGCGCGACCTTAAGGTTCCCGCGCGACCGAGACAATGCGGCCGCCTCGCGATTGACAACTCCTTGGCCCGGGTGTCGGCTGTCGGCAGCCACGGAGTATCCGATGCGGTCCGATCAGAGCGAACGCGATCCTTACAACGGCCTGACCAGCCTCCAGCCAACCTTGCCGTCCGCCGCCTATTGGGGCGCCGACGAGTATCGTCGCGATCTGGACGCCATCTGGTACCGAAGCTGGCTGATGGTCTGCCGCGAGACCGATATCGACGAGCCCCTCGCCTTCCGAGCGTTCCGCATCGGCAGCCAGGAGATCGTCGTGCTGCGCGACGAGACCGGCGCCTTGCGCGCCTTCCACAACACCTGCAGGCATCGCGGCTCGCAGCTTTGCCAGGAGAGCGCCGGGCGGCTGAAAGCCAGGCTGCTGACCTGCCCCTATCACGCCTGGTCCTATTCGCTGCGCGGCGATCTCGTGCGCGTGCCGTCGAAATCGCTGCCCGAGAGCTTCGACAAGGCCGACTATCCGCTCTACCGCGTGGCGCTATCGGTGTGGCGCGGTTTCGTCTTCGTCAACCTCGCCGAGCATCCCGACGGCTCGGCGGAAAGCTCCTTCGATCGCGCCTCCGGAGATCTTTCCAGCTGGCCTCTGGAAAGCCTAGTCACCGGCCACCGGCTCACCAAAGTGATGAACTGCAATTGGAAGATTTTCTGGGAGAACTTCAACGAATGCCTGCACTGCCCCGGCGTGCATAAGGATTTGTCGCGACTGGTGCCGATCTATGGCCGCGGCCTGATGGCCAAGCATGACGATCCCGAATGGGCGCGCCACGCCGACAATGACGCCCCGGAATTCTCCGGCCGGCTGCGCCCCGGCGCCGAAACCTGGTCCAGGGACGGCCATGTCCATGGCCCTGTCTTTTCCGGCTTGACGCCGGCCGAGCGCGCTGCCGGCCAGACCTACACCACCTCGCTGCCCTCGATGTTCATCGTCGGCCATGTCGACTATATGCGCACCGTGCGGCTCGCCCCGCTCGGCCCGGAGCAGACCGAGCTGACCGCCGAATGGCTGTTCGCTCCGGAAGCGTTGGCTGAGACCGATGTCGAAAACATCGTCGCCTTCGGCACCCAGGTGCTCGAAGAAGACGCCGCGATCTGCGAGATCAACCAGAAGGGGCTTCGCTCGCTGCGCCACAAAGCCGGCGTGCTGATGCCGGAGGAATACGATCTGCACCGCTTCCACGATTGGGTGCGCGGCCATCACGCAGCGTTCAGAACGCCTTCGGCAGATACCGCCAGGTGATGAAGCCGCAGAAGGCGGCCAGGATGCCGAGCGTGATGAACACCGATCCGAGGCCGAAGAAGGCCAGCACCACCGAATAGACGAGCGGCGGCGTCAGCTCGGAGAAATCGAGATAGGTGCGGTAGACCGCTGCCATCTGCGCCTTCTCGTAAGCGCGCACCGAGCGCATGAAGACGGTCGAGCCGAGCGCATCGAGCGCGATGGTGAACAAGGCGCCGCAAAGCAGCAGCGCGCCGGTAAGCAACGGCGCCGCCTCGCCGATTCCGCCCGCGGCAAACAACATGGCCGACATGGCGAAATAGGCGAAAGTCATGACCTTGCGCCCGCCGAAGCGCTTGCCGGCCCTGCCCCAGAAGATCGCCGCGAACAGGAGCGCGTTGCCGGCCGAAACCAGCAAGCCGCCGGCGAGCTCGCCCTGGCCGGTGATCACCATGAACAGCGGGCCGTAGACGAAGAACGTCGTCCAGAAGCAGGAGCGGCCGAAGGCGATCAGCCAGGCAAGCCTGAGCCTTGGCTGTTTCACGAAGCGGCCGATATTGGCAAGTGGATTGGCGGGCCGCGACTTGCCGGGCCGGATCGACTGGTTGTCGCTCAGCCGATAGAACCAGAACAGGCAAAGCAGGGCGAACGCAAACACGACGACCGCGCCATGCGCGGCATAGATGCCGAAATGGGTGTAGAGGAAGATGCCGAGCGTCGGCCCGCCGGTCCAGGCGAACATCGACCACGCCATGCGCAGCGATTCTGCCTGCATGAAGTCGGTCTTGCGGATGTGATCCATGATGTAGAGGTTGAGCGTGATCGACAGCGCGCTCGCCCCCATGACGCGGCACAGCATGCCGGCAATCTGGCCGGGCAGCGAGTGGGTGACGAAGAAGGCGGAGCCGAGCGCCAGCAGCACGCAGCCGGCCGTGTAGACCCAGCGCCGCGCGAAGCGGCGGATGAGCACCGGCATGAACAGCGTGACCGAAAGGCCCATCAGGGACACGATCGTGTAGAGGATCGAGACGATCCGCTCATTGTGCAGGATCTCGTAGGCCTGGATCGGGATCACGCTTGAGATCGTGGCGCGGGCGAAGGATTCAACCGCATAGAGCGAGGCGAAGGTGCGCGCGTCCGCCGGCCGCAGGGCCGGAAGCCAGATCGGATGGCGCACATGGGTGGACATCGGCCCTCCGAAACGTGAATCCCGCGCCCGAATCTGGCCGGACCGGCTGCCGGCCAGTAGCAGGAAACCGACTCCGAGAGGCCGAAAAGCGAAGCCTGCCAAAGGCTTTCCAGCTCTGGCCTAAAGCGAAATTTCATGGCTGCCATGAACGGCATTGATGGCCGCCTGCTTCTGTCGTCCACTTGAACCGTGATAGTCGTTTGGCACGACTGAATCGGATCGAGATGATGAGCCTTCAAACGACGAGCGGCCCTGTTCAGGACGCGCCAAAGCACGGCCGCATCCAGGCCATCGACATCCTGCGCGGCATCGCGCTGATCGCGATGGCGAGCTACCACTTCACCTGGGACCTCGAAAACTTCGGCTACACCGCGCCCGCCCTCACCGCCTTCGGCTGGTGGAAATTCTACGCGCGCTGCATTGCCTCGACTTTCCTGTTCTTGGTTGGCGTCAGCCTTTTCCTCGCCCATGGCCGTCAGATCCGCTGGCCAGGCTTCTGGAAGCGCTTTGCCATGGTGGCCATCGCAGCGGCCGCCATCTCGGCAGTCACCTACATCGTCACCCCGGACGGGTTCATCTTCTTCGGCATCCTGCATGAGATCGCGCTGGCGAGCCTGCTCGGCCTCGCCTTTCTAAGGCTGCCCTGGCTGGTGACAGCGATCATCGCCGCGGCGGTCATTGCCGCCCCTTACTATCTGCGGTCGGAGTTCTTCGACCATCCGGCGCTGTGGTGGGTTGGCCTTTCCGCCACCAATCCGCGTTCCAACGATTACGTGCCGCTTTTCCCGTGGTTCGGCGCGGTGCTTGCGGGCATCGCCACGGCGAAGCTCGCTTCCGCCACTGGCTTTCTCGCCCGGCTGGGAACATGGCGGCCCGGCCGCTGGTCTAAGCCGCTGACCTTCATCGGCCGGCACAGCCTCGCCTTCTACCTCATCCACCAGCCGCTTCTGTTCGGCTCGGTGTGGCTGTTCTCGCAGGTCATGCCGGCAGCTCCTCAGGACAGGGAAGCCGGCTTCCTGCCGGCTTGCCAGGCACAGTGCGAACAGCAGCGCGACAGCAAGTTCTGTACGAGCTATTGTGGCTGCATGCTGGACACGCTGAAGGGCGAAGGGTCGCTCGACAAGCTCTACGCCAACGATCAGTCCAGCGTCTGGAAATCGCATCTGGCCGACCTGGCGGAAACCTGCACCGCCGCGACGCAGGACCAGATGGAGGGAGGGCAGCAATGACGGGCATCGCAAAGCCAAGACACGGGATCATTCCCTGGCCGCCGGTGATCTATGTCGCGGCGATTGCGGCGAGCGTCGTCCTCGGCATGCTCTACCCGCTGCCCTGGATCGGCGACATCTTCGGCGATCTCCTGTTCGGCGTCGGTTGGGTGGCGCTGTTCGGCGTCGCCATGCTCTGGGTCACTGCCATCCGCGTGATGATGCGGGCCAAGACGACATTCGACCCCAACGCCGAGCCCGATCATCTGGTGACGTCAGGCCCCTTCGGCATCACGCGCAACCCGATGTATCTCGCCAACACGCTGCTTCTGATCGGCGTCGCCTTCATCACCGGCATCGCCTGGTTCCTGCTCTTTGCCTTCCTCGCCGGCTTCGCAACGCAGAAACTGGCGATCGAGAAGGAAGAAAAGATCCTGGCGGCGAAATTCGGCAAGAAATACCGCGATTACGCAAAAAGGGTGCGGCGCTGGATTTGAAGTTGCTTCGCTTGGATCGGTCGCGGGCCAGGCGTCCTTAGCGGGTGGGCTAGCGTGTTTCGCCTTTAGCTAGCCGCAGCGCCTCTCCCGTCGTCATTCTATGGCGAAGCAAGGAGCGAAGCGACGCGCGCAGACCATAGAATCCATTCCGTGACATCAAGGCGTTGCAACGGTGCAGACTTCTGCTCCGCCGCGCCCTTCGATCGAGGTCACGGAATGGATCCTCGGGTCTCCGCGTCCGCTTCGCCCGTGGATGACGAAGCTGAGAGGGACCGGCTAATCTCGAACGTTTGCGGTAGTTGGTCTTCGCCTGTCAGCGGGCTACGTATTCACACCCAGCTCGGCCAGCCGCTCCACGCAGGACTCTTCCGCCTGGTCCAATTCAGCCAGCGTCTCTTCCAGGTCGCGCCGCTTCTGGCGCAGGTCCTCGCGCTTTTCCTCGATGCGCTTGATCATCAGCTTGAGCTGGCCGACCTCGCCGGGCGGCTCCTTGTACATCTGGATGATCTCGCGGATCTCGTTGATCGAGAAGCCGAGCCTTTTTCCCCGCATGATCTGGCGGATGAGATGCCGGTCCGACGGCCGAAACAGCCGCGTGCGGCCGCGCCTTACCGGCTGCACCAGCCCCTCGTCCTCGTAAAAACGCAATGTCCGCGTCGACACGTCGAATTCGCGCGTCAGCTCGGTGATCGTGTAATATTCCCGCATTCCCGCTCCCAAGCCAGGGCATCGCCGCTTGAAGCGTCGCCCTTCCCTCCGGTGATACCATCCAGCGCCGGAATCGGCACGTGACCCCGCGGCAACCTCGCACGGCATTTACGTAAAAGTCAATTAACGGCGCCTTATTGCTTTAGCGAATGCTGAACCACCAGGTAGCCAAGCCAAGGAAAGCAAAGAAGCCGACGACGTCGGTGACGGTGGTGACGAAGACGGCGGAGGCCACGGCCGGATCGATCTTGAAACGGTCAAGGAGCAGCGGGATGAGAATCCCGGCCAAGGCAGCCGCGAACATGTTGATGATCATCGCCGCCGCGATGATGCCGCCCAGATTGGGATCGCGGAACCAGACTGCGGCCACGATGCCTATCAGCGTAGCGAAGACGATGCCGTTGATGAAGCCCACACCGACCTCGCGACGGATGATGCGGGCGGCGTTGTAGATATCGAGGTCCCTGGTCGCCAGTGCGCGCACGGTGACGGTCATGGTCTGCGAGCCGGCGTTGCCGCCCATGCCGGCGACGATCGGCATCAGCACCGCCAACGCCACGATATGCTCGATCGTGCGGTCGAACAGGCCGATGACCGAGGCAGCAAGGAAGGCGGTCACAAGGTTGACCAGCAGCCAGGGCACGCGCGAGCGCGAGGTGGCGAGCACCGTGTCGGACAGTTCTTCGTCGCCGACGCCGCCCATGCGCAAAAGGTCCTCTTCCGCCTCTTCCTGGATGACGTCGACCACGTCGTCGATGGTCAGCACGCCGACCAGCCGCCCGTTCTCGTCGACCACGGCGGCGGAGAGCAAATTGTACTGCTCGAACTCGCGCGCCGCCTCTTCCTGGTCCATCGTGGCCGAGATCGCATGCAGGGTCTCATGCATGACGTCCTCGACCTTGACCGCGCGCTTGTTGCGCAGGATCTGGTCGAGATCGATGGCGCCGAGCAGCTTGAAGCTAGGGTCGATGACGAAGATCTGGCTGAAGCGCTCGGGCAGGTTTCTGTCCTCGCGCATGTAGTCGATGGTCTGACCGATGGTCCAGAACGGCGGCACGGCGACAAACTCCGTCTGCATGCGCCGGCCGGCGGTCTCTTCCGGATAGTCGAGCGCGCGCCTGAGCCTGATGCGCTCGGTGAAAGGCAGTTGCGACAGGATCTCGTCCTGGTCTTCCTTCTCGAGGTCCTCGAGGATGTAGACGGCGTCGTCGGAATCGAGCTCCTGCACCGCCTGCGCGATCTGTGCGTTGGGCAGATTGTCGACGATGTCGAGGCGGATCGCCTCGTCGACTTCGGTCAGCGCGGAGAAGTCGAAATCGGAGCCGAGCAGTTCGACCAAAGCCCGGCGCTGTTCGGGATGAAGCGCTTCCAGCACGTCGCCGAGCTCCGACTGGTGCAGGTCGTCGACCTCGCGCTTGAGGGTGATCGTGTCGCGGTCGGCGATCGCCGCGCCGATCTGGGCAAGGAAGGAGGCGCGCACGGCGCCGTCCTCGCCATAGATGTCGGCGTGGCGCTCCTCGGCGGGCGCGGCGCCGGTCGTCTGTCTGTCCTGGCCTTCCACCAGCGCCTCCCGCAACGAGGAATCCCCAAACGAGGTCTAGTGCATGATCCCGAAAAGGGGAAACCGCTTTTCGGGAAATCCAAACCCTGTTCGGCAGATAGCGCGGCAATAGGATTCGTCTTGGAAAGATGTCGCTCTAGCGCGCGGAATAGCCAAGGAAATGTGACGGCCGCCTTCGCCCCGCACTTCTCGGAAGCAGCGTGCGACTACCGCGTCGCAGGTGTGATAACGCTTCAGCGGGCGCGACAGCGCATGTCGCTGGGGAAAGAGCACCCCTTCCCTATTGAGGCAGAATTGTCATGATGCATGATCCAGAGATCAGCGCATCGCCAAATGCTCCGAGGACAAACGCTGCCCTTGAACATCAAGTCCGGAAAGACGAGCGAAGGAAATGCCGAGCGGCGCGTTCGCGTGGTCGTCGCCGAACGCAATCCGTTCGTCGTTTCGGCTTTACGCGAGATGCTGGAATGCGACGGCCGCTTCGATTTGCTCGGTGTCGTGCACAGCGGCGCGCAATTCCTGGAACTGGCCGCCGCCACGCAATTCGATGTCGCCGTCGTCGGCTGGAAGCTGGCCGACATGGACGGCGCCGATGTGCTTGCGGAAGTCCAGAGCCGCGAGCTTGGCGTGCGCATCGCGATCTTCTCCAACGACCACGACATCGGCATCCTGAAGCAATGCGTGCGCCTCGGCGCGCAAGGCTACTGCTTCCAGTTCGACGATCCGCCGGTGATCTTCGAGACGATCCTGGCGGTCGCCCACGGGCGTATCTGCATTCCCTATATCGACATCAACAAGGTCAACGACACGCCGTTGTCCAGGCTCACCGTGCGCGAGCGCGAGTTGCTGGCGGTGCTTTCCGACGGCTGGACCAATTTGCAGATCGCAACGCGGACCGGGATTTCCGAGAACACGGTGAAGTATCACCTGAAGAATCTCTACGACAAGCTGGACGTCCGCAACCGCGCCATGGCCGTCGCGCTCTATTCGAGCGAGAAACGCCGCACCTCCAAATCACCTACAGGTTAGGCCCACCGGGTAGGCCAACCGGGTAGGACCATCCCACCCGCAAGGGCCAACAACTTACCCGGCAAGGTGTTGTTGCAAGGCGTCATCGAAACGAAACTGCCTCCACAATCCAACGATCGGAGGAGTTTCGCGCATGGCTGGGTTCACGCATCTTTTCATCCCGGGGCCCACCAACATTCCCGAGCAGGTCCGGCAAGCCATGAACCTGCCGATGGAGGATATGCGCGCCTCCTCCTTCCCCAACCTGACGCTGCCGCTGTTCGAGGACATCAAAAGGGTCTTCAAGAACGAGACCGGCCGCGTCTTCATCTACCCGTCTTCCGGCACCGGCGCCTGGGAAGCGGCGATGACCAATGTGCTCAGCCCCGGCGACAAGGTGCTGATGTCGCGCTTCGGCCAGTTCTCGCATCTGTGGGTCGACATGGCCGAGCGGCTCGGCTTCGAGGTCGACGTCATCGACTGCGAGTGGGGCACCGGCGTTCCGCTCGAGCTCTATGCCGAGAAGCTTCGGGCCGACAAGGCGCACCGCATCAAGGCTGTCTTCTGCACCCAGAACGAGACCGCGACCGGTGTCACCAGCGACGTCGCCGGCTGCCGCGCGGCGCTCGACGCGGCGCACCATCCTGCCCTTCTCTTCGTCGACGGCGTTTCCTCGATCGGCTCGATCGACTTCCGTCAGGAGGAATGGGGCGTCGACTGCGCCGTCAGCGGCTCACAGAAAGGCTTCATGCTGCCGGCCGGCCTCGGCTTCCTGTCGGTCAGCAAGAAGGCGCTTGCCGCTTCGCGGGTGGCGACACACCGGCACTGCTACTTTTCCTTCGAGGACATGATCCGCGCCAATGACGCCGGCTACTTCCCTTACACGCCGGCGACCCAATTGCTGCGCGGCCTGCGCGCCTCGCTCGATCTGATTGCCGAGGAAGGATTGGAGAACATCTTCGTCCGCCACCATCGCCTGGCCGAGGGCGTGCGCAAGGCCGTCGACGCCTGGGGCCTGAAGCTGTGCGCCAAGACAGCGCAGTGGCACTCCGACACGGTCAGCGCCATCCTGGTGCCGGAAGGCATCGACAGCGCGAATGTCGTCAAGCGCGCCTACCAGCAATACAATACCTCTCTCGGCGGCGGCCTCAACAAGGTGGCCGGCAAGGTCTTCCGCATCGGCCATCTCGGCTGGCTGAACGAGGTGATGGTGCTGGCCTCGCTGTCGGCCGCCGAAATGGCGCTGCTCGACTGCGGCGTGCGCCTGGCCCCCGGCTCGGGCGTGGCGGCGGCGATCGAGCATTTCCGCCGCACGGCCGACGTGCCGGTCGCCAGAGCGGCGTGAGGAGCGCACCATGAGCCACACCATCAACCACCTGAAGAAGCTGAGGCTGCAGCGCAGCGAGCTCGCCGTGCCGGGCTCCAGCCCGGAGATGATCGACAAGGCGGCCAACAGCGCCGCCGACTTCGTCTTCCTCGACATCGAGGACGCGGTGGCGCCGCCCGACAAGGAGCGCGCCCGCAAGAACATCATCCAGGCGCTGAACGACATCGACTGGCGCGCCAAGGGCAAGACCGTCTCGGTGCGCATCAACGGTCTCGACACGCATTACATGTACCGCGACGTCGTCGACGTCATGGAACAGGCCGGCGACCGGCTCGACACGATCCTGGTGCCGAAGGTCGGCGTGCCGGCCGACCTCTATATGGTCGAGGCCATGGTCAACCAGATCGAGATGGCCAAGGGTTTCAAGACCCGTGTCGGCCTCGAGGCGTTGATCGAGACGGCGCTGGGCATGGCCAATGTCGAGGCGATCGCCGCCACGCCGGGCCGGCTGGAAGCCATGCATTTCGGCGTCGCCGACTATGCCGCCAGCAACAAGGCGCGCACCGTCAACATCGGCGGCCTCAACCCCGACTATCCCGGCGACCAGTGGCACTTCGCGCTGTCGCGCATGACGGTCGCCTGCCGTGCCTACGGCCTGCGTGCGATCGACGGGCCGTTCGGCGATTTCTCCGATCCCGAAGGCTACAAGGCGGCCGCGAGGCGTGCCGCCGCGCTCGGTATCGAAGGCAAATGGGCGATCCACCCTTCGCAGATCGCCTTGGCCAACGATGTGTTCTCGCCGCCGGAGAAAGAAGTCACGCGGGCCAGGCGTATCCTCGAAGTGCTGAAGGAAGCCGAGGCGCTCGGCAAGGGCGCGGCGGCGCTCGACGGCAAGATGATCGACGCGGCGTCGGAGCGCATGGCGCGCAACGTGCTGGTGGTGAACGAGGCGATCGAACGCGCAGGCCATCTTGCCAGCGAACAAAAGCCGCAAGCCGCGCAATAGACATACCCGGAGGACATGATGGACATCCACGAATACCAGGCCAAGGAACTGCTTGCTCGCCACGGCGTGCACGTGCCGCGCGGCGGCCTCGCCTACAGCCCCGAGCAGGCGACCTATCGTGCCCGGGAGATCGGCGGCGCCAAATGGGTGCTGAAGGCGCAGGTCCATTCCGGCGCGCGCGGCAAGGCCGGCGGGATAAAACTCTGCTCGAACGACGAGGAGATTTCCAACGCGGCAGAAGCCATGCTCGGGCGCAAGCTGGTGACGCAGCAGACCGGCCCGCGCGGCAAGCTGATCTCGCGCCTCTATCTCGAGGAAGCCGTCGATATAGCGCAGGAGCTCTATCTCGGCTTCGTGCTCGACCGCAAGGAAGAGCGCGTCATGATCGTGGCATCGGCCGCCGGCGGCATGGAGATCGAGGACATCTCCGAAAAGAAGCCGGACTCCATCATCCGCGCCACCGTCGATCCGGGCGTCGGGATGCAAGGCTTCCAGGCGCGCGAAATCGCCTTCGGCCTCGGGCTTGAGAGCAACCTGATCGGCAAGGCGACCGAAACCATCCTCGGCTGCTACCAGGTGTTCCGCGACTACGACGCCTCGATGCTGGAGATCAATCCGCTGGTGGTGACGCGTGACGGCAGCCTCGTCGCGCTCGACGCAAAAATGTCGTTCGACGAGAACGCGTTGTTCCGCCGGCCGGAAATCTCCGAGTTGCGCGACAAGAGCCAGGAAGATCCGCGCGAAACCTTCGCCAGCGACCGCGGCCTCTCCTATGTCGGGCTCGACGGCAATATCGGCTGCATCATCAACGGCGCAGGCCTCGCCATGGCAACGATGGACATGATCAAGATCGCCGGCGGCGAGCCGGCCAATTTCCTCGACATCGGCGGCGGCGCCTCGCCGGAGCGGGTAGCAAAGTCCTTCCGCGCCGTGCTCGGCGACAAGAATGTCGAGGCAATCCTGGTCAACATCTTCGCCGGTATCAACCGCTGCGACTGGGTGGCTGAAGGCGTCATCAAGGCGATCCGCGAGGTCGGCGTCGACGTCCCCCTGGTGGTGCGCCTGTCCGGCACCAAGGTCGAGGAAGGACGCAAGATCCTGGCCGATTCCGGCGAGAAGGTGATCGTCGCCGACACGCTGGCCGAAGCCGCCGAAAAAGCCGTCGCCGCCTGGCGCGCAGCCGCCAAGAACAAAAAAGCAGCCTGAGGGAGGTCGAGAAATGGCAATCCTGCTCAACCGCAGCACGCGCGTCATCGTGCAAGGTTTCACCGGCAAGATCGGCAGCTTCCACGCCGACGACATGAAACGCTACGGCACCAAGCTGGTCGGCGGCGTCACCCCCGGCAAGGGCGGCCAGACGCATCTCGGCCTGCCCATCTTCAACACCGTCAAAGGCGCCGTGCGCGAGACCCGCGCCGAGGCCAGCATCGTCTTCGTGCCGCCGCCCTTCGCCGCCGATTCGATCATGGAAGCGGCCGACGCCGGCATCAAGATTTGCGTCTGCATCACGGACGGCATCCCCTCGCAGGACATGATGCAGGTCAAGCGCTACATGCGCCGCTACCGCTTCGAGGATCGCATGCGGCTGGTCGGACCGAATTGCGCCGGCGTCATCACCCCCGGACAGGCGCTGATGGGCATCATGCCGGGCAGCATCTATCTGCCCGGACGCGTCGGCATCGTCGGCCGTTCCGGCACGCTGGGTTACGAGGCCGCATCGCAGATGAAAGCGCTGGGCATCGGCGTCTCGACCAGCGTCGGCATCGGCGGCGATCCGATCAACGGCTCGTCCTTCAAGGACATCCTGCAGCTCTTCGAACGCGACGACGACACCGACGCCGTGGTGATGATCGGCGAGATCGGCGGCCCGCAGGAGGCCGAAGCCGCGATCTGGGCGCGCGACAATATGAGGAAGCCGCTGATCGCCTATATCGCCGGCCTTTCCGCGCCGAAAGGCCGCCGCATGGGCCATGCCGGCGCGATCATCTCCGCCTTCGGCGAGTCGGCGCAGGAAAAGGTCGAAATCCTCAAGGAAGCCGGCGTCGTTATCGTGCCGACCCCCGCCTCCTTCGGCGAGGTCGTGGCCGATACGCTGGCGCGGACGAAGAAGGCGGCTTGACGGCCGACCAGGCGAGAATCGCGACAGGATGTGAAGCCTGTTCCGGGCCGGCCTCCTCGATGGTCGTCGGCCCGTGCGCTCGGCGCTGCCCGTATGAAGAGCAATTCCGGGAAACGTGCGCTGCGGCCGTCCGGGATTGCCTGAAGACAACTGCTTAGCAGCGCAGCGGCAAATCGGCTGACGATCGGGAAAGCGGCTTTGGAACAGAGCAAACCCATCAAGTTTCGTGAGGACGAGCGCAGCCTGCTGTTACGTCTGCTGCTTCAGGTCGCAAGCGCGCGCGAGCCCGAGATCGCCGCGGTCCTGAGCGGCCGCAGGTCACTTGTCTCGCTGGCCCCGGAGCAGCGCATCCCGGCGCTTCAGGCGAGCGGCGTGTGGTTCCAGTTGCTGGCGATTGCCGACGAGTTGCTGGCGATGCGGGCGCGGCGCGAGCTCGAGCAAGGCGCGGGCGCCGACGAAGTGCCCGGCTCCTTCGCCAGCGTGATTGCCGAGATGGCGGCGAGCGGCCACTCGGCGGACGACGTCCAGGCGATGCTCGACGAACTTTGCGTCGGCCCGACCATGACCGCGCATCCGACGGAGGCCAAACGCGTCACGGTGCTGGAGATCCACCGCCGCATTTATCGCAAGCTGACCGAGCTCGACCAGCCGCGCTGGGCGCCGCGCGAGCGCGACCTGTTGGTCGCCGATCTGGAAAGCGAGATAGAGCTTCTGTGGATGACGGGCGAGCTGCGGCTGGAGCGACCGACGGTCGAGCGTGAGATCGCCTGGGGACTGCATTTCTTCCGCGAAGTTATCTTCGAGGCAACGCCGCAGCTCTATGGCAAGCTTCAGGACGCCTTCGAGCGTCACTATCCGGGCGAGCCAATCAAAATTCCTTCCTTCATGCGCTATGCCTCCTGGATCGGTGGCGACCGCGACGGCAATCCGAACGTGACGGCTGCGGTCACGGCCCATGCCATGGCCGAATACCGCAACACCGCCATAGGCTGGTATCTGGCGCAGGCGCAGCGGCTGGTGACGGTGCTCAGCGCCAGTTCGAACGTCATCGACCTGCCGGCCGGCTTCAGGCCGGTGCTGCAAACAGCGCTGGATAAGAGTGGAGAGGCGCAAGAGATAGCCGCCCGCAATCCTGACGAGCCGCTGCGCCAGTTCGCTTCGGCCCTGCTGGCCCGGCTGGTCGCCACGCGTGACGGCGGCAAGGCGGCCTACCGCTCGGCAGAGGCTTTTCGCGCCGATCTCAACGCCCTCTCGTCAGTCCTCGAAGCGATCGGCGGCCGCGCGATCGCCAGGCGTTTCATCCAGCCGCTCGTTTGGCAGGTCGGAAGCTTTGGCTTCCGCACGGTCTCGCTCGACATCCGGCAGAACTCCACAGTCGTCAATCGGGTGCTGGCCGAGCTGTTTGCGCTGATAGACGCCACCGATCCGATCGCCGCCGGCACGCCGCAATGGTCGTTGCGCATCCGCGCGGCGCTCAGCCAGGGCGAGCGGCTGCAGATCGACGCAAGCCAACTCTCGCCGGAGGCAGGTGAACTGCTGTCGACATTCGCTGTCATCCGCGAACAATTATCCAGCGCGGATGCCGACGCCACCGGCTCTTTCGTGCTCAGCATGACCCGCTCGGCCGACGACCTGCTCGCGGTCTATCTGCTGGCGCAATATTGCGGGCTCTCCACCGCGCCCGGCGGCGACGCCACGATCAGGCTGCGGATCGTGCCCTTGTTCGAGACCATCGCCGACTTGCAGGCTGCACCCGGCGTCCTGAACGCATTGCTCGACGTTTCCCTTGTGCGGCGCACGGTGCGGGATTTCGGCGCGCGCCAGGAAATCATGCTTGGCTATTCGGACTCCAACAAGGATGGCGGATTCCTCGCTTCCAATTGGGAACTGGCAAAGGCGCAGAAGCGCCTCGCCGCCATCGGGCGCAAGCACAAGGTCAGGATCGGTTTCTTTCACGGCCGCGGCGGCTCCGTCAGCCGCGGCGGCGCGCCGACCGGCCGCGCCATCGCGGCGCAGCCGCAAGGCACCGTCGCCGGATCCATGCGGGTGACGGAGCAGGGCGAGGTCGTGTCGTCGAAATTCGCCAATCGCGGCACCGGCCTCAACCAGCTCGAGGTTCTCGCCGCTGCCGTGCTGGCGCACGGGATCGGATCGCCCGGCGATGCCGGGCCGAAGGAATCGCCGGAGTTCGACGAAGCGCTGGAAGCGCTGGCGGGCATGTCGCAAGCATCCTACGCCGGATTGATGGCCGAGCCGGGCTTCCTCGATTATTTCAACCAGGCGAGCCCGGTTGCCGAACTGGCGCTCTTGAAAATGGGATCACGGCCGGATCGCCGTTTCGGCGCCAGCGGCATTGCCGACTTGCGCGCCATTCCGTGGGTGTTCGCGTGGAGCCAGAACCGACATCTGTTGACCGGCTGGTACGGCATCGGCAGCGCGCTGAGCGCGTTCGTCACGGTGCGCGGCGAGGCCGGGCGCGAGCTTCTGACCCGCATGTTCGAGCATTCGCGCTTCTTCCGCCTGATCGTCGACGAGGCCGAAAAGACGCTCTACCAGTCCGACATGGAGATCGCACGGCTCTATGCCGACCTGGTGTCCGACAGCGATGCGGCGGCAAGAATCCACGCCCGCATCGCGGCCGAATACGAGCTGACGCGGCGCCTGATCGGCGACCTTACGGGAGGCGACCTTTCCGCGCGCTTCCCGATGTTCAAAAGGCGTTTCGACAATCTGCGCCGGCAGATGGACGACATCCACCGGCTGCAGGTCAATCTGCTGCGCGAAGCTCGGGCAGGCACAAGCACAGATCAAAGGCGGGCGACCGACGCCCTGCTCGTCTCGATCAACTGCATCTCGGCCGGTCTGGGGTGGACGGGATAGGCTCGGTTTGCCGGTTGCCGGAATCGCCTCGCGTCAAGCATCAGCGGCGGTGTGGTCTCATGGCCCGCCGCCGCTTCACTTTGGTCTAGGAAACCGCCGGCAGCGACGATCGCTCGCCGAAGCCAAATTCAACAGGCTTTTGGGGAGAATGGTGCGGTCGAGAAGACTCGAACTTCCACGGGTTGCCCCACAGCGACCTCAACGCTGCGCGTCTACCAATTCCGCCACGACCGCACGTGGTAGGAGCCGGAACCGACCGGCCCGGGGCCTGTAGCAAATCGTTTCCGGCGAAACAAGTGCGCCGAGCGGAATATTCGCGAATGCGTATCGCCCACAACTGCGCAGAGGTTTTGGGAGGACGGTGTGCATCAGGCAAAGCGGCTGGCACAAGCCGCCGCGGCTCGGCTTCACACTGGCGAAACTGGACGTTTTGGCCGATTGCCGCCATATGAGAGGAGCATCGAGAAAGTTCCATGACCGAACGCAGCCAGATCGCCACGTCGTTCCTTCCCCTGCCTGGTTCGTCGCCGGTGGAATGGGTGATCGAACCTGGCTTCACCTCTTATCCGGACGCGCTGGCCTTCATGGAAGCGCGCGCCGAGGCGATCCGCAGCGGTGCTGCCGGCGAGATGGTCTGGCTGGTCGAGCATCCGCCGCTCTACACCGCCGGAACCAGCGCGCGAATTGAAGACCTGATCGATGCTGACCGCTTTCCGGTCTTTGCCGCCGGGCGCGGCGGCGAATATACCTATCACGGTCCCGGCCAGCGCGTGGCCTATGTGATGCTCGACCTGAAGCGCCGGCGCGAGGATGTGCGCGCCTTCGTCGCGGCGCTCGAGCAATGGATCATCGCCACGCTCGCCGCCTTCAACGTGCGCGGCGAGCGGCGCGAGGACCGCGTCGGCGTCTGGGTGGTACGACCGAACCGGCCCGCCCTGCCGGACGGCACGCCCGCCGAAGACAAGATCGCGGCCATCGGCATCCGGCTGCGGCGCTGGGTGAGCTTCCACGGCATCGCCATCAATGTCGAACCGGACCTCGGCCATTTCAGCGGCATCGTGCCCTGCGGCGTCTCGGATCATGGCGTGACCAGCCTCGTCGATCTTGGGCTGCCGGTCACCATGGCCGACCTCGACCTCGCGCTGAAAGCTGCGTTCGAGGATGTGTTCGGACCTGCCGCAGTTTCTGCCGCCGAGCCCGCTCGCAAGGCTAGCTAAGCCGCTCCGCCTACATGAGCTGCGCGGACGCCCACAGCATACCGTAGCCATGGATGGCAAAGACGGCGAGCAGCGCGCCGGCCATGGCCAGCCGGTCGAACGGCCGGATCGGCTTCAGCTCGTGCCGGGGCTTCACGCCGCTGCCCACGGTGATCAAGCTGAGGATCGCGAATACCGCGCCGGCGATCAGCAGGAAGCTCGGCGAGAAACCAGCCCGCCAGCCGAGCGACAGAAGCGCCAAGAGCAGCAGGAAGGACGCCAGCGCAAGTGCGGCCGGGCCCGGGCAGATCTGGCGCAGCACCTGGCCGCCGTCGAATTTCCACACCGGCACCAGATTGGCGATGTTGAACAGCGACGCGCAGCCGGCAAGCGTGGCCAAAAGCATTGCGGCCAGCCGATGTCCTTCGCCATTGGCGAAGCCGCTGGCGGCGATCAGCACCGGCACCAGGAAGGCGGAGAAGCCGGCGCCCATAAGCGCCACGAAGGCGACCTCGAAGCGGCTGTCATAGGGTCTGCCGCCGATGGCGATGCCGCCAAGCAGCGGAATGAAGATCATCCGCGCCCGGCGATGCCCCGTCAGGCGGAAGGCGGCCATATGGCCAAGCTCGTGCAGGGCGACCACCGAGGTGAGGATCGCCGCCAGCGCCAGGCCGCCAAGATTGAGCCCGAAGAACGGCCACAGGATCAGGGCCGAAAGCACGGCGAAGCCGATTTGGCTCAGCGGATGCTCGAACCAGCCGCCCCTGCGATACGTGCCGGTAGCCGCCCACACGTCCAGCTTGCGGAGCTCACGGCGCATGGCGAAGAAGCGGAAGATCAGGAACGCGACACCGCGATAGCGATCTGTCTGGCTGAGCGTCACCCGCGTGGCATCACCTTCCGGTGCGAGTTCGGCGGTCTCGCGATAATTCGCCCAGAACGAGGGATCGAGCGCCGTATCCTCGAGGACCGTCATCGAGAAGCAGCTTCCCTCCCTCACATCCTCCAACCGCGCCTTGCGGTCGATCGGCAGGCCGTCCCGTCCTTCCCAGGAGAGCCGGATCAGCGCCGCCCCTTCGCTATCCAGGGGCTCGGCGGTAAGGATTTCGCCCGACCAGCCGGCATCGCTGCCGAACGGCCACAGTGCCTGCCAAAGGCGATTGCGGTCGGCCTCGATCACACGGCTGACCGTCACCGTGCGCAGTCCAAGCGGCACGGTCATCAAAAGAAAGATCAGACCGAGATTGCCGGCCACAAGCGTGACCGTGACGATGACCGACACTTGCCTTGGCTCCCTGTCTTGAAGGAGCAGCCTAGCGGCGACGCGGCCAAGAAAGACTTAACAGCAATGGGTGGGCTCTTGCCCGTCCCAGGCGGGCTTTGCTTATCCCACAGGCGGGCCTTGTTGCCCGCCCGAACAACGGACGGGCCATTGCCCGTCCCGGTAGCGGCGAAGCCGCCCGATCACATGGCGCCGATCCAGATCGCCATGGAAACGAGAAAGGTGCTCATGCAAACCAGCGAGACGACATCCTGAATCAGATCAGACATAACTCTCTCCGTTGTTGGAATGTTCGTAATTTGTTCTAATTTTGTTCGAATGTCAACGGTCGTCTCGGGCGCGCTGGAGCGAATCCGCGCGGTCCGTTTGGGCAGGGTTAAGGAAGGGTTGACGGCGGATTGGGCTCGTTGCGCAGAGCCAGGGCAA
Organism: Mesorhizobium sp. B1-1-5; assembly: GCF_006443065.1. Lineage (NCBI taxonomy): Bacteria > Pseudomonadati > Pseudomonadota > Alphaproteobacteria > Hyphomicrobiales > Phyllobacteriaceae > Mesorhizobium > Mesorhizobium sp. B1-1-5. The sequence goes on from NZ_VFWS01000009.1 coordinate 96,865, forward strand.
GCCGAGATTCGGATCAGGCTGAGTCGAGGACGGTAGGTTCCGAGAACCGGCCTACGCCGGCCGTAGCCTTCATAAAGCAAAGACACTTATGAGGGCTTCGGCCGGCGAAGGCCGGAACGGAGCGTACTTAAAGTACGTGAGTACCGGAAGCGCAGGAACCTGCCGTCCGCAGGCCAGCCTCATCCGAATGTCGGTTTCGCCTACAGCGGCACGACCTTGCCCTCGGCCAACGTCACCCGCCGGTCCATGCGTCCGGCGAGCTCGTGGTTGTGGGTGGCGATCAGCGCCGCGAGGCCCGACTGCCTGACCAGCGCCTCCAGCGCATCGAAGACATAGGAGGCGGTGACCGGATCGAGATTGCCGGTCGGCTCGTCGGCCAGGAGCACCAGCGGCGCGTTGGCGACGGCGCGGGCAATGGCGACGCGCTGCTGCTCGCCGCCGGAAAGCTCGGCCGGCCTGTGCTGCGCGCGCTTGCCGATCTGCATATAGTCGAGGAGCTGCGCCGCGCGCTCGGATGCTTCCTTGCGGCCGAGCCCCTTGATCAGTTGCGGCATCATGATGTTCTCGAGCGCGGAGAACTCCGGCAGCAAATGATGGAATTGATAGACGAAGCCGACATCGTTGCGGCGGATCGCGGTGCGCTCCTCGTCCGACAGCCGGCCGCACGCACGGCCGGCGAGGATCACGTCGCCGGCGTCGGGCCGCTCCAGCAGACCGGCCGTGTGCAAAAGGGTCGACTTGCCGGTGCCCGACGGCGCCACCAGCGCCACCATCTCTCCGCGCCTGAGCGAAAAGTCGGCGCCGTTCAAAATGGTGAGCTTGCGCGGCCCCTGGACATAGTGCCGCTCGACGCCCTTCAACTCGATAATGGCCTCGGCCATCATTCGTACCTCAAGGCTTCGACGGGATCGAGCCGGGCGGCCCGCCAAGCCGGGAACACCGTCGCGAGGAACGACAGGGCCAGCGCCATAATGACGACATAGGTCGTCTCGCGCGGATCCATCTTTGCCGGCAGCTGGCTGAGGAAATAGAGCTCGGGGTTGAACAGGATCCGGCCGGTCATCCAGGAGAAGAACTGGCGGATCGATTCGATATTGATGCAGATGATGACGCCGAGCAGCACGCCGGCGACGGTGCCGGTGACGCCGATCGCCGCGCCGGTCATCAGGAAGATGCGCAGGATCGCGCCGCGCGAGGCGCCCATCGTGCGCAGGATGGCGATGTCGTGTCCCTTGTCCTTCACCAGCATGATGAGGCCGGAAATGATGTTGAGCGCCGCCACCAGCACGATCAGCGTCAGGATCATGAACATGACGTTGCGCTCGACCTGCAGCGCCGAGAAGAAGGTCTCGTTGCGCTGGCGCCAGTCGACGAGGTCGACCGGCCGCTGCGCCGCCTGCTCGACCAGCGGCTTCAACGCGTCGACATTGTCGGGGTTGTCGACATAGATCTCGATGGTCTGCGCGCGCCCGTCCATGTTGAAATAGAGCTGCGCTTCCGAGAACGGCATATAGACGATCGAGTTGTCATATTCCGACATGCCGACCTCGAAGATCGCCGCCACCTTGTAGCCCTTCATGCGCGGTGTGGTGCCGAGCGGCGTCACGTCGCCGTCCGGCGAGATCAGCGTGATGGTGTCGCCGAGCACCAGTCCGAGGCTTTCGGCCATGCGCTTGCCGATCGCCACGCCGTCGCCGGTGTCGAAACCGTCGAGCGTGCCCTGCTTGATGTTGCTGGCGACGATCGAAATCTTGCCGAGGTCCTCACCGCGGATGCCGCGCACCAGGGCGCCCGTGCCGCCGCCGACATTGCCTTGCGCCAGCACCTGGCCGTCGATCAGCGGGATCGCGTATTTGACGCCCGAAACACCGTTGATGCGGCTCGCCACCTGGGCGTAGTCCTCCAGCGGCGAATCGAGCGGCTGCACGATGAGATGGCCGTTGACGCCGAGGATGCGGGTCAGCAATTCGGCGCGGAAACCGTTCATCACGGCCATGACGACGATCAACGTCGCGACGCCGAGCATGATGCCGAGAAAGGAGATCGAGGCGATGACCGAGATCACCGTCTCCTTGCGGCGCGAGCGCAGATAGCGCCACGCCACCATGCGCTCGAAGCCGGAGAAAGCGCCCGCCGCTGATCTGGCCGCTGCCGCCGCCTCGTTCATGCGGCGATACCCAGGCGTTTCTTGGCCTCGGCGATCGGCAGCGTCTCGCGCTCGCCCGATTTGCGGTTCTTGATCTCGACCTCGCCGGCGGCCACGCCGCGCGGGCCGACGATCACCTGCCACGGCAGGCCGATCAGGTCGGCGGTGGCGAATTTGCCGCCGGGACGCTGGTCGGTGTCGTCATAAAGCACGTCCTTGCCCGCCGAAGTCAGAGCCGTATAGAGCTCGTCGCAGACGCGGTCGCATTCGGCGTCGCCGACCTTCATGTTGATCAAGCCGATGTCGAAGGGCGCCACCGCTTCCGGCCAGATGATGCCGTTCTCGTCATGGCTGGCCTCGATGATCGCCGCGACCAGTCGCGACGGACCGATGCCGTAGGAGCCGCCCGAGGCGTAATGGTCCTTGCCGTCGGGTCCGGTCACCTTGGCGCCCATGGGCTTGGAGTATTTCTCGCCGAAGTGGAAGATGTGGCCGACCTCGATGCCGCGCGCCGAGACCTGCTCGTTGGGCGGAACGTTCGCCCAGGCCGCCTCGTCATGCATCTCGTCGGTGGCGGCATATGGCGTCGTCCACCTCTTCACGATATCGCCGATCTCGGCGTCGTTGGAGAAGTTCGTGCCGGCGCCCGGCACGTCGAGCGTCAGATAGGCGCGGTCGCAGAACACCTGGCTCTCGCCGGTTTCGGCCAGGATGATGAACTCATGGCTGAGATCGCCGCCGATCGGACCGGTGTCGGCGCGCATTGGAATGGCCTGCAGGCCCATGCGTGTGAAGGTCCTGAGATAGGAGACGAACATACGGTTGTAGGCGGCCTTGGCGCCCTCGAAATCGAGGTCGAACGAATAGGCGTCCTTCATCAGGAATTCTCTGCTGCGCATGACGCCGAAGCGCGGGCGCACCTCGTCGCGGAACTTCCACTGGATATGGTAGAGGTTTAGCGGCAGGTCCTTGTAGGACTTCACGTAGGCGCGAAAAATCTCGGTGACCATCTCTTCGTTGGTCGGCCCGTAGAGCATGTCACGGTCCTGGCGGTCCTTGATGCGCAGCATCTCCTTGCCGTAGTCGTTGTAACGGCCACTTTCGCGCCACAGATCCGCCGACTGGATGGTCGGCATCAGGATTTCCAGCGCGCCGGCGCGGTTCTGTTCCTCGCGGATGATCTGGCAGACCTTGTCCAGCACGCGCTTGCCCAATGGCAGCCACGAAAAGCTGCCCTGCCCCTGCTGGCGGATCATGCCGGCGCGCAGCATCAGCCGATGCGAGACGATCTCGGCCTCGCGGGGATTTTCTTTGAGAATGGGCAGGAAATAGCGCGACAAACGCATGGACTTGTCCGTGAGTGAAAATGGCGGCGCGGGAATCGGCGCAACCGAGGCTGCTTGCCCCGGCTTCATAGCCATTTCATGGCCGAATGGAAACCCGAGTGCCCCAAAGTATCGGGCCTTCTGCACCTTACCAAAAAGGCGATTTTGGCTGCAAAGTGCCGCAAATGGCTTTTTGATCGATTCACAAGCAAGCCCTGCCGCACTATTGTGCAGTGCAGCACGATATTGCCTGTTTCGAGGCAAAATTCTTCGTGACATTTTCACCTGCCTTGGTCTAGTGTGCGCCGATAACCGAGAGGGCGGAGAAAAATCTGCTCTCCTACGCGGTCAAAGTCTTGGGAGGATGCGATCTAGGCGCGGTAACTCGCTGCCGCCGGACACCGGAAACGGATCGGACGCGTTTAAATTGCAAGGCCTTGTGCCTTGCATTTTTTTTGTGCAATCATCTGCTTAGCGCGATCATCTGCCAAACGGCGTCAGCCATGGTTAGCCGCCGAATTCGGAAGCCGGCTTCCGAATTCAACCTTGGCGCGCGTATGCTGCTTAATACTTGGGGAAACTGTATCTTCAGCGTCAGTGATGGGCATTCGGACTAAAGTCCGGCATGATCCGCATGATATCGTCGAAGCTGAATCCCAGGCCCATCGTCAGGCCGTAGAGAATGCCCATCACGACCACCGTCACGATCGTCGCGCGGGCGAAGGCGCGCAGCATGTGCGGGCCGCGCGGTGCGCTGGAAACGGTGCCAAGCGTGACATCCTGGTCGTCGTCCTGGGTGCGCAGGCTGAACGGAAGAACAACGAACAGCACCAGCCACCAGGTGACGAAGAACAGCGCGGCGAACAGGATCCAGTTCATGCCTGCTCCAGTTCGACCAGCGTGCCGAAGAAATCCTTGGGATGCAAGAACAGCACCGGCTTGCCATGCGCGCCGATCTTCGGATTGCCGTCGCCAAGCACGCGCGCGCCGCTTTGCTTCAAATGATCACGAGCGGCCAGGATATCGTCGACCTCGTAGCAGACGTGATGCATGCCGCCCGAAGGGTTCTTCTCGAGGAACGCGGCGATGGGCGATGCCTCGCCCAGCGGCTCCAGCAACTCGATCTTGGTGTTGCCGACATCGACGAACGCCACGCTCACACCATGCTCCGGAAGCGCCTGCGGCTCGCTCAGCCGCGCGCCCAGCGTATCGCGATAGGCGGCCATTGCCGCGGCCAGATCCGGCACGGCAAGCGCGACATGGTTCAGGCGTCCAAGCATAAAGCGCTCCGCTTTTAGGGGAGTAAGGCAGTAGGGCAGTAAGGGAGTAGGGAAAAAACAAAAAAACAAGAACTGCTCGTTCTTCCCTACTCCCCTACTCCCCTACTGCCTTACTCCCTTGTTCGTCACCGCGTGACGAACACCGTCACCAGCGGCTTCTTGCCCCAGGCTTCATTG
>NZ_VFWS01000090.1:0-22153 GCF_006443065.1 Mesorhizobium sp. B1-1-5
GGCAAAGTCGGACCTCGATCCGAAGCAGAAGACGTTCACCGATATCATCGTCAAATCCGGCAATGCGCTGCTCACCATCATCAACGACATCCTCGACTTCTCGAAGATCGATGCCGGCCAGCTGGTGCTCGACCCTGCACCCTTCAATCTGGCCGAGGCGATCGAGGATGTGGCGACGCTGGTGTCGACGCGCGCCAAGGAGAAGGACCTCGAGCTCATCGTTCGCATCCAGCCGGGTCTCGACGGCCAGTTCGTCGGCGATGTCGGCCGCGTCAGGCAGATCGTCACCAACCTGCTCGGCAACGCGGTGAAATTCACCGACAAGGGTCATGTCCTGGTCGACGTGACGGGTGAGCGGGTTCCTGCGGGAACGAGGCTTACCATTTCCGTGACCGATACCGGCATCGGCATTCCGGAAGACAAGCTGAAGCAGGTTTTCGAAAAATTCAGCCAGGTCGACACCTCCTCGACCAGGCGGCATGAGGGCACCGGGCTTGGCCTTGCCATCACCTCGCGGCTGGTCGAGATGATGGCCGGCGAGATCGGTGTCGACAGCGCCGAAGGCAAGGGTTCGACCTTCTGGTTCACGATCATGCTGCCCAAGGCCGAGCAGGGCGGTCAGCGCATCATGCCGGTCGACGTCACCGGCGCGCGCGTGCTCATCGTCGATGACAATGCCGTCAATCGCTCGATCCTCAGCGAGCAGATGGCGTCGTGGACGTTCGATTCCTGCGCGGCCGAAAGCGGCGCCGAAGGGTTGAAGGTGCTGATTGCCGCCGCCGCCTACGGCGTGCCGGTCGACTGCGTCGTGCTTGACTACCAGATGCCGGGCATGACCGGCGCCGAGATGGCGCGCATCGTGCGCAATACGGCGGGCCTGGCGCATACGCCCATCATCATGCTGACCTCGGTCGACCAGTCGCTTGCCGGCACGGCCTATCGCGACCTCGGCATCGATGCGCAGCTGATCAAGCCGGCGCGCTCCTCCATTCTCCTGGAAACGCTGGTCTCGACCATCCAGCGCCACCGCCACAGCAGCGCGGCGGCACAACCCGCCATTGGCAACGGCAGCCCTCCGCAAGCCGCTCCGGCGCAGACGGCGGCATCGGAGCGCGCCATGCTGCAACCGCCGCCGGCGCGGGCGCGTCCGCGCCCCGCCGATGCCGAGCGCGAGCTCGACATCCTCGTCGCCGAGGACAATGAGGTGAACCAGATGGTGTTCACCCAGATCCTTGGCGAGACCGGCTACCGCTTCGAGATCGTCGGCAACGGCCGCAAGGCGCTCGACGCCTTCGGCAGGCTCAATCCGCGCATGATCCTGATGGATGTATCGATGCCAGAAATGAACGGGCTGGAGGCGACGGGCGCGATCCGCCGGCTCGAGCAGGACATGGGCACACATGTGCCGATCGTCGGCGTCACCGCGCATGCCCTGAAGGGCGACCGCGAACGCTGCCTGGAAGCCGGTATGGACGATTACCTGCCGAAACCGATCAGTCCGCGGGCGCTGCTCGAAAAGCTCGAGCGCTGGCTGGGTTCGGACGTCGAGACCCGGCGCAACGCCGGTTAAAACGAGTTTGGCGAGCAGAACGGCGGCAAGAGGCTGACGCATGCGTATGGTGCGATCGCACCATACCAAAGCAAGCGCCAAGCTCGGACAATTGCGACATTGATTCCGCTCTTCGGTTACGGGCGGGAGCAGCGACCGCCAACAAGAAACAGCGTCGACTCTACCCCAACGGACCCTGTTTTCGGCGATGGCCAGGCCATGATCCGCTCTGGCTTACAGGCAACGCACTCTCGTCCGGCTTTTATTTCCCGGCGGCCGTCATCCGGCCGCCGGGATAAATTTTGTTTCAAAAGTCAGACAAGTTGCTGATTTCCGCGGCAAACTCCGGCCGGCCCTTCGAGGCTGGAGCGGACCCTTCCGTGCATCCCCCTTCAGGCGTTACCGGGCTGACACGAAACTGTCATGCGACTGTAATAATCGAGGGCTATTGCGCTGACCGGGCGCCGATACACGGGTGCCGAAAGACCATCTTCCGAACAGGAGCAGGCCACATGAGACATTTCATCCGCTCGGCGGCCGTTGCAATTGCAATGGCTGCGGCATCAACCCTTAGCATGGCCGCCGCGATGGCAGCCGACATTTCCGGCGCTGGCGCCACCTTCCCCTATCCGATCTATGCGAAGTGGGCCGACGCCTACAAGAAGGAGACCGGCATCGGTCTCAACTACCAGTCGATCGGCTCCGGCGGCGGCATCAAGCAGATCAAGGCCAAGACCGTGACCTTCGGCGCTTCCGACGCGCCGCTGAAGGGCGAGGATCTCACCTCCACCGGGCTCGCGCAGTTCCCGATGGTCATGGGCGGCATCGTGCCGGTCGTCAACCTCGAAGGCGTCAAGCCAGGCGAGCTGGTGCTCGACGGCCCGACGCTCGCCGACATCTTCGCCGGCAAGATCACCAACTGGAACGACGCGGCAATCAAGAAGCTCAACCCCAAGATCAAGCTGCCCGACCAGGCGATCGCCGTCGTCCACCGTTCGGACGGCTCGGGCACCACCTTCAACTTCAGCTACTACCTGGCCGACGTCAGCGCCGACTGGAAGTCGAAGGTCGGCGTCAACACCGCGCTCGAATGGCCGGTGGGCATTGGCGCCAAGGGCAATGAAGGCGTCGCCAATAACGTCTCGCAAACCGGCGGCGCGATCGGCTATGTCGAATATGCCTATGCCAAGCAGAACAAGCTCACCTATACCGACATGGTGAACAAGGACGGCAAGAAGGTCGAGCCGACCGCGAAGGCGTTCTCGGCCGCCGCCGCCAATGCCGACTGGAGCTCGCAGCCGGGCTACGGCGTCATCCTGGCCAACCAGGCGGGAGCCGAATCCTGGCCGATGACTTCCGCCACCTGGATCCTCGTCTACCAGAAGCCCGATGATGCGGCAGCCACGGCTGAAGCGCTCAAGTTCTTCGCCTGGTCCTATGCCAAGGGCGACAAGATGGCTGCTGAGCTTGACTACGTTCCGATGCCCGACAAGGTCGTGAAGAGCGTCGAGGAAATGTGGGGCAAGGACATCGTCGACAAGGACGGCAAGCCGGTCTACTCCGGCATGTAATTCCCGCTGAATGAGGAGGGCGCCTCTAGCGCCCTCCTGTCTCTTTCGAAATGCGAGGGGCTAAATGACAGCCGTTTCCGAAGCCGCGACATCGTCCGCCATGCGGACAAGAGAAGCGACAGTGCGCCGCTTCGCCGTCACCGACATGGTCTTCCGGACGGCGACGCGCCTTTCCGCCATGCTCGTGCTCGTTCTGCTCGGCGGGGTCGCGATATCGCTGGTCGCGGGATCGTGGGAGGCGCTGTCGAAGTTCGGCTTCTCCTTCCTGACCACCGAATCCTGGAATCCGGTCACCGAGAATTTCGGCGCGCTCGCGCCCATCTACGGCACCATCGTCACCTCGGCCATCGCCATTCTCATCGCCGTGCCGATCGGCATCGGCATCGCCGTCTTCCTGACCGAGCTCTGCCCGCGCCCGCTCAGGCGTCCGATCGGCATCGCGGTCGAACTGCTCGCCGGCATTCCCTCGATCATTTACGGCATCTGGGGCCTGTTCGTCTTCGCGCCGTTCCTGCAGACGACTGTGCAGCCCTTCATCATCGGTATTTTCCACGGCATACCGGGGCTCTCCAGCCTGTTTGCCGGTCCGCCCTACGGCATCGGCCTGCTGACCTCGTCGCTGATCCTCGCCATCATGGTGCTGCCCTTCATCACCTCGATCACCAAGGACGTGTTCGACACGGTGCCGGCGGTGCTGAAGGAATCGGCCTACGGTATCGGCTGCACGACCTGGGAAGTGACCCGGCGCGTGACCATCCCCTACACCCGCGTCGGCATCATGGGCGGTGTCATGCTCGGCCTCGGCCGCGCGCTCGGCGAGACGATGGCCGTCACCTTCGTCATCGGCAACGCGCACCGCATCAGCGCCTCGCTGTTTGCGCCGGGCACGACGATCTCGGCGACCATCGCCAACGAATTCACCGAAGCCGACGGCAACCTCTATACATCCTCGCTGGTATCGCTCGGCCTGATCCTGTTCATCATCACCTTCATCATCCTCGCGCTCGCACGCTACATGCTCTTGCGCATCGATAGCCGCACGGGAGCCTGACCGATGTCGACTGCCCAATCGCTTCACCAAAGCCGCAAGCGCAAGAATGGCGTGATGATGACGCTGTGCGTCGTCGCGGCGGGCATCGGGCTGGCCTGGCTGGCGCTGATCCTCGGTGCCCTGCTCTACAAGGGACTTTCCGGGGTGTCGCTCTCCGTGTTTACGGAAATGACGCCGCCGCCCGGCGATGCCGGCGGCCTGCTCAACGCCATCTACGGCAGCATCGTCATGACGATCATCGGTATCTTCGTCGGCACGCCGATCGGCGTGCTGGCCGGCACCTACATGGCCGAATACGGGCGCTTCTCGAAGCTCACGACGGTGGTGCGCTTCATCAACGACATCCTCTTGTCGGCGCCGTCGATCATTATCGGCCTGTTCGTCTACGAGCTGATGGTGCGGCCGATGGGGCACTTCTCGGCGATCGCCGGCGCGGTCGCGCTGTCGATCCTGGTGATCCCCGTCGTGGTGCGCACCACCGAGGACATGCTGAACCTCGTGCCCAACGCGCTGCGCGAAGCAGGCACCGCCATCGGCGCGCCGCGCTGGGTGGTGATCCGCTCGGTTGCCTATCGCGCGGCGCTCTCCGGCATCGTCACCGGCATCCTTTTGGCGATCGCCCGCATCTCCGGCGAGACGGCGCCGCTTCTCTTCACCGCGCTCAACAACCAGTTCTGGTCGAGCAATCTCAATGCGCCGATGGCCAGCCTGCCGGTAACCATCTTCCAGTTCGCTCTCAGCCCCTACGAGGAATGGCAGCAACTGGCCTGGACGGGCGCACTCATAATCACCCTGACGGTTCTCGGGCTGAGCATCATCGCCCGCAGCCTAACCGGACGCAGAGAGGACAGATGAAACCGATGTTGTCCACCGACCTGAACGCAGCCGACACGACCGTCGAGAAGGCCAAGATCGAGGTCAAGAACCTCAATTTCTACTATGGCCAGTCGAAGGCGCTGAAGGACATTAACCTGTCCCTGCCCGAGCGCAGCGTGACCGCCTTCATCGGCCCGTCGGGCTGCGGGAAGTCGACGCTGCTGCGCGTGCTCAACCGCATCTACGAGCTCTATCCGAAGCAGAGCGCCGAGGGCCAGGTGCTGCTCGACGGCAAGAACATCCTCGACCGCTCGCAGGACCTCAACCTGCTCAGGACCAAGATCGGCATGGTGTTCCAGAAGCCGACGCCGTTCCCGATGTCGATCTACGAGAACATCGCTTTCGGCGTCAGGCTCTATGAGAAGATCAGCAAGGCCGAGATGGACGGCCGCGTCGAGCAGGCGCTGAAGCGCGCCGCGCTCTGGAACGAGGTCAAGGACAAGCTCAACGCCAGCGGCCTCAGCCTCTCGGGCGGCCAGCAGCAGCGCCTGTGCATCGCCCGTACCGTGGCGGTGAAGCCGGAGGTCATCCTGCTCGACGAGCCGGCCTCGGCGCTCGATCCGCTGTCGACCGCCAAGATCGAGGAATTGATCGACGAGCTGCAGGCCGACTACACGATCGTCATCGTCACCCACAACATGCAGCAGGCGGCGCGCGTGTCGCGGCAGACGGCGTTCATGTATCTGGGCGAGCTGGTGGAGTTCGACCGGACCGAGAAGATCTTCACCTCGCCCCGCGAAAAGCGCACGCAGGACTACATCACCGGCCGCTTCGGCTGAGCTCATACGAGGACATCATCATGGCCGAACATACCGTCGCTTCCTTCGACGAGGATCTGAGACAGATCAGCCGGCTCATAAACGACATGGGCGATCTCGCCAGCTCGATGGTCGGCGCTTCGACCAGAGCCCTGCTCGAGACCGACAATGCCATGGCGCAGCGCGTCGTTTCCGACGATGCCATCATGGACGCGCGCCAGCGCGAGCTCGACGACCGCGCCATCACGCTGATCGCCAAGCGCCAGCCGATGGCCGACGACCTGCGCAACGTGGTCGGCTCGATCCGCATGGCGGGCGACCTCGAACGCATCGGCGATCTCGCCAAGAACATCGCCAAGCGCGTCGGTTCGGTCGGCGTCAGCGCCGCGCCGCGCGATCTCACGCATTCGATCGATTCCATGGCGCAGCTGGTACTGATCCAGGTCCAGGCCGTGATCCAGGAATATACGGTGGGCGACGCCACGGCGCTGGCCAAGCTTCGCAACGACGACGAGCGCATCGACGTCAAATACACATCCGTCTTCCGCGAGCTCCTGACCTACATGATGGAAGACCCGCGCAACATCACCGCCTGCACGCATCTTCTGTTCTGCGCCAAGAATCTCGAGCGCATCGGCGACCATGTGACCAACATCGCCGAGAACGCCTATTATGTGCTGACCGGCACGCAATTGCCCGCGAATCGTCCGAAGCAGGACGAGACGACAATGTCGGCGCCGGCGGCCTGACGAAGGGTACCTGCCAATGATCGCGCCACGCATCATGGTGGTGGAGGACGAGGAGCCGCTTGGGGTGCTGCTCCGCTACAATCTCGAATCCGAGGGTTACCAGGTCGAAGTGGTGACCCGCGGCGACGAGGCCGAAATCCGCCTTCAGGAAAACGTCCCCGACCTGCTCGTGCTCGACTGGATGGTGCCCGCGGTTTCCGGCATCGAGCTCTGCCGGCGCCTCAGGATGCGACCCGAGACCGAGCGGCTGCCGATCATCATGCTGACCGCGCGGGGCGAAGAAAGCGATCGTGTGCGCGGCCTCTCGACCGGCGCCGACGACTATCTGGTCAAGCCGTTCTCGACGCCGGAGTTCATGGCGCGCGTCAAGGCGCTGCTGCGCCGCGCCAAGCCTGAGGTGCTGTCCAGCGTGCTCAAGGTCGGCGACATCGTGCTCGACCGCGAATCGCACCGCGTCTACCGCAAGAAGAGCGAGATCAGGCTCGGCCCGACCGAGTTCCGCCTGCTCGAATTCATGATGCGCCACCCCGGCCGCGTGTTCTCGCGCAGCCAGCTGCTCGACAATGTCTGGGGCGAGACGATCTATATCGACGAACGCACCGTCGACGTCCATGTCGGCCGGCTGCGCAAGGCCGTCAACAACGGCCGCATGCCGGATGTCATCCGCACCATCCGCGGCGCGGGCTACGCGATCAGGGAAGATTAGGCCCAGGGCGCCGCAGTCCTGACGGGCCATGCACTTCCAGCATCCACGCTGGTGAGTGGCCGAGACGCTTGTGCCTCGTCATCCACGGGCGGAGCAAGGAGCGAAGCGACGCAGCGCAGACCCGAGGATCCATTCCGTGACGTCGACGCGCCGCGGCAGTCCAGAATTTTGCACCGCTGCGCTCGACGCGTGAGGTAACGGCATGGATTCCAGGGTCTCCGCGACGGAGCTTCGCTCCTGCTCCGCCCTAGAATGACAGCTCGCGGGGGGCTGCGCTAAATTTCAAGCGTCTGTTGCTGTCTTTGGAACCACTTCAAGGCTGCCTATGCCACGTTCTTCCCCGTCCCCGCTCTTGCCTGGCCTCCCGGCGCGAAAATCTCCTGGTCGACGAAGGTCAGCGCGCGCATGGCGCAGCCTTCGCGGATCAGCGGCAACTCGTTCGGCTCGGTGTCGAAGGAGATCGATTCGGAGTGCTGGCCGCCGGCCGTCTGGGCGATCGCCTCCCTTAGCGCCGACTCGATCAGGTCGAAGGCGGCCGCGCTGACGCCGACCATGGCGACGGGCGCCGGATCGATGAGGGCGAACAGGCTGCCGAGACCGAAACCAAGTGCTTCACCGGCCCGGCGATAAGCCTCCCGTTCGGGGCCGTCCCTCTCGCGCGCCTTCGCGGCAAGGGCCCGCATGTCGGCGTCGCCGACGTCGACCGGCTCGGCGTCCTCGCTCATTTTCATGGCGCTGCGCCAGATCGCATAGTTGCCGGCATAGGCCTCGACGCAGCCGCGGCGGCCGCAGCGGCAAAGCGCCCCGCCCGGGCGGTGGATCATGTGGCCGAACTCGCCGCCGGAGGAATGCGTGCCGGTGAATAGCGCACCCTTGAGCACGAGACCCATGCCGATGCCGTGCGACAACAGGATGGCGATGAAGTCGTCGCGATAGCGCTCCGGATCGCGCCATTGCAGCGCCACCGCCATCATGTTGCAGTCATTCTCCATGGTGGCGGAGATGCCGAACTCCTTCTCGAGGATGTCGGCGAAAGGAATGTCTGTCAGCGGCGTTATCGGCGACCAGAGCATGGCGCGTGCATTAGAATCGGTGATGCCCTGAATGCCCATGGCGATGCGGGCGACGCTGCCAATGTCGAGGTCAGGATCCTGCAGCCGGCGCCGCACGATCGCCACGCATTCGCCGATCAGCTCGTCGCGGGGCATGACAAGCGTGTCCAGGCGCTGCTGCTCCTCGGCAACAACCTGACCGGCATAATCGATCACGGCGACCGACAGGAAGTTCAGCGACAACACCACGGTCAGCACCGCGGCGGCTTCAGGGTTCAGCGCCAGGCCGATCTGCGGCCGGCCGCGTTTCAACGCCGTCGGCTCGCTGGCCTTGCTTTCGGTGAGAATGCCCTCCTGGATCAGGTCGGCGGAGATCGCCGAAATGGTCGAGTGGCTGAGCCCGGTGGTGGCGGCAATTTCGGTCCGTGATGGCTGACCGGCGCGGCGTACCGCCGAAATCACCATGGCGCGATTGCGCCGGCGCAAATCGTCGTGGCGGATTCCGACCGACATCGTTTCGCACGTCCTCCCCGGTCATCGCGGCCTTGTGATAATGCCATGGCCTGTCGCTGACACGCTAGGGATTGTGGCAGAAGCCAGGGGTTATGTCATTATTTATTGCGGATGCCGAAAAAAATGCCTGAGCCCATCAAAACCCATCAGAATCTCGGTTGACAGCGTCGTTATGCTGGACCACTATTTTTTTGAGGCTCGAAAAAAAGCCTCTGTGCCGGCCTTCGGGCCAGTTTGGGTCGCGCCGCACGGGCGCAGGGAGGATATCATGAAGAAATTTGCAGCCGCCATTCTGGCGGGCGTTGCCATGTCGCTGACGCTGGCGTCCGTGGCCGAGGCGAAGGACAAGGTGATCGGCGTGTCATGGTCGAATTTCCAGGAAGAGCGCTGGAAGACCGACGAAGCAGCGATGAAGGCCGCCATCGAGGCCGCCGGCGACAAGTATATTTCGGCCGACGCGCAATCCAATCCGGGCAAGCAGCTGACCGACGTCGAAAGCCTGATCTCGCAGGGCGCCAATGCGCTGATCATCCTGGCGCAGGATGCCTCGGCAATCGGCCCGGCGGTGCAGAAGGCGCTCGATGAAGGAATCCCGGTCGTCGGCTACGACCGCCTGATAGAGAACAAGGACGTGTTCTACCTGACCTTCGACAACAAGGAAGTCGGGCGCATGCAGGCCCGCGAGGTGTTCAAGGCCAAGCCGGAAGGCAACTATGTCTTCATCAAGGGCTCGGGCTCTGATCCGAACGCCGACTTCCTGTTCGCGGGCTCCATGGAAGTCCTGAAGGACGCCATCGACAGCGGCAAGATCAAGAATGTCGGCGAGGCCTATACGGACGGCTGGCTGCCGGCCAACGCGCAGAAGAACATGGAGCAGTTCCTGACCGCCAACGACAACAAGGTCGACGCGGTCGTGGCTGCCAATGACGGCACCGCCGGCGGCGTCGTCGCGGCGCTGACGGCGCAGGGCCTGGCCGGCACCGTGCCGGTCTCGGGCCAGGACGGCGACCACGCGGCGCTCAACCGCATCGCGCTCGGCACGCAGACCGTGTCGGTGTGGAAAGACGCGCGCGAGCTCGGCAAGAACGCCGCCGAGATCGCCTCGCAGCTCGCCGACGGCAAGAAGATGGGCGACATCGCCGGCGCCAAGGACTTCACGACGCCCGGCGGCAACACCGTCAAGTCGCTGTTCCTGACGCCGATCGCGATCACCAAGGACAATCTCAACGTCGTCATCGATGCCGGTTGGATCAAGAAGGACGAAGTCTGCGCGGGCGTGCCTGCCGGCAGCGTGAAGGTCTGCAACTGAGCCTTGCCGACCTTCGATCAAAAATACCTGCGCCGCGGCCAGGAGCGGTTCAATGAACCGCTCCTGGTTTTTGTTGCCGCAATCCCGGACGGAAAACCGCTACGCACTTTTCCTGGGATTGCTTTAAAGCCGCGGCGTTTTCTCAAAAGATTTTGCCGTTCTGCCTCGGGCGGGTAGCTTCTAGGCTGAGTTCCGGCATCCGCACCAGACGGCAAGCTGGCGGGAGGAAATCATGACCGACACGACGTCTACCCAACCGGCGGACACCGCGCGCGCGTCGGAACTCGGCACTGTGGCCCGGTTCCTGAAGGCGACCGAGCTCGACACCCGCATGCTGGGCATGATCGGCGCGCTGCTCCTGATCTGGATCGGGCTGCATGTGATTTCCAGCCTGCGCCTTGGCGTCAACCCGCTCGACTTCGACAGCCGCACGTTCCTGACGCCGCGCAATCTCTGGAACCTGTCGGTTCAGTCTTCGGCCGTGGCGATCATGGCCTCCGGCATGGTGCTGGTCATCGTCATGCGCAACATCGACCTGTCGGTCGGGTCGGCCGAAGGGCTGATCGGCATGGTCATGGGCTTTGCCCAGGCGCATTTCCTGGTTCGCTTCGTCGGGCTTGAACTGGGAAATCCCTGGATCTGGGTTCTGGCGTTGCTGATCGGCCTGGCGCTCGGCCTCATCATCGGCGCCTTCCAGGGCTTCGTCATCGCTTATCTTGAAGTGCCGGCCTTCATCGTCACGCTGGGCGGATTGCTGGTATGGCGGGGCGCTGCCTGGTGGGTCACCAGCGGCCAGACCGTTGCGCCGCTCGACGCCACGTTCCAGTTGATGGGCGGCGGCCCGGCGGGCTCGATCGGCGCCAAATGGAGCTGGGCCGTCGGCATCGTCGCCTGCCTGGCGGTCATCTTCATGCATTTCAACGGTCGCGTGCAGCGCAAGCGCTTCCGCTTCCCGCTGCGTCCGGTCTGGGCCGAGACGTTGCTTGCCACGGTCACCTGCGCGGTCATCCTGGGCGCGGTGTGGCTCGCCAACTCCTATCCGTGGCCGGTCGGCATCGTGAACCGCTACGCCGCCGCCAACAACATCACCGTGCCCGAAGGCGGTCTGTTCATCGCGCATGGCATCGCCATTCCGGTGCTGATGGCGGTCGCCGTCGGCCTGATCATGACCTTCGTCACCAAGCGCACGCGTTTCGGCCGCTATGTCTTTGCCATCGGCGGCAATCCGGAAGCCGCCAATCTTGCCGGCATCAACACGCGCTGGATCACCATGAAGGTGTTCATGATCATGGGCGTGCTGGCGACGATCGCGGCGGCGATCTCGTCGGCCAGGCAGAACTCCTCGACAAACGCGCTGGGGACGCTGGATGAGCTGCTGGTCATTGCCGCGGCGGTCATCGGCGGCACGTCGCTCGCAGGCGGTTCCGGAACCGTGCTCGGCGCCATGCTGGGCGCTTTGCTGATGCAGTCGCTGCAATCCGGCATGGTGCTGCTCGGCGTCGATTCGCCGCTGCAGAGCATCGTCGTGGGCGCCGTGCTGGTCGTCGCGGTGTGGCTCGACACCCTCTATCGCAAGCGCGTCTGAGCAAGGATTACAGAGAGGAAAGGGATCATGGCTGACAAGACCGCTCCCGCCGGCGTTCCGCTGGTCGACATGCGCAACGTCTCGATCGCCTTCGGCGGCATCCGCGCCGTCGACGACGCATCCGTCGATCTTTTCCCCGGCGAAGTGATGGCGCTGCTCGGTCACAATGGCGCCGGCAAATCGACGCTGATCAAGATCCTGTCCGGGGCCTATAAGCGTGACAGCGGACAGATATTCATCAATGGCGAGGAGGCTTCGATCTCCAATCCGCGCGACGCCAAGAAATACGGCGTCGAGACGATCTACCAGACGCTGGCGCTGGCCGACAATGTCGATGCCGCGGCCAATCTCTTCCTCGGCCGCGAGCTGATGACGGGTTGGGGCACGCTCGATGACGTCGCCATGGAGGCCGAGGCGCGCAAGGTGATGGGTCGGCTCAATCCGCGTTTCCAGCGCTTCAAGGAGCCGGTGATCAAGCTGTCGGGCGGACAGCGGCAGTCGGTAGCGATCGCGCGCGCGATCCTGTTCAACGCCCGTATCCTGATCATGGACGAGCCGACGGCGGCGCTCGGCCCACAAGAGGCGGCGCAGGTCGGCGAACTGGTCAAGCAGCTCAAGGCCGACGGCATCGGCATCTTCCTGATCAGCCACGACATCCACGACGTGTTCGAGCTCGCCGACCGGGTCTGCGTGATGAAGAACGGCCAGGTGGTCGGCACCGCGCGCACGACCGATGTCACCCAGGACGAGGTGCTCGGCATGATCATCCTCGGCAGATGCCCGCCAGGCGCCATTCCGGGCCCGGGGGCGCTGAAGATCGCGGCGTGAAGTCGAACGGGTAGCCGGCTAATTAACGGCTGCGTGATGTACCAGCCGCGGTGATGGTTTGACCGCGCCATTGTGTTGGCGCCGAGACTTGCCCATAAAGATCGTCGACCGTCCACGGGCCGCATCCTTGATTTGAAGAAGCTCTTTCCGATCGTTGCCTTTGCCGCCGTCGCGCTGATCAGCCTGACCATGGCAGGGTTCGCCTATTTCGCGACGCAGGAAGCGGCGCGAATCAAGTTCGAGGGCACGGCCGACGACGCGCTCAACCGCATCGAGAGCCGCGTCGACCTGCATCTGTCGCTGCTGCGTTCGACGCAGGCGCTGTTCGATGCCCGCAACGGCGACATCTCGCGCGGCGAATTCAAGGCCTTCTTCAGCGCGCTCGACATCGACGACAATTTCGCCGGACTGCGCGGCATCGGCTTCCTGAGGCTCGCCAAGACCGGCGACGAGGCGGCGGTGGAACGCGACATCCTGCACGATCATGGGTCGGCGCATCCGATCTATCCCGCCACGACGCAGCAATGGCGAACGCCGATCGTGCTTTTCGAGCCGCTCGATACGTCCAACCAGTCGTTCATCGGCTTCGATATGTTCAGCGAGCCGGCACGGCGGACGGCGATCGAGAAAGCCATGGCCGATGACCAGCAGCATGCCAGCGGCCTTATCCAACTCGGCCAGGCCATGGGCGCGAAGCAGACCTTTCTGGGGTTCCTGGTCTTCGTGCGGCTGAACGTGGAAACCGCGCCCGACGTCATCAATGCAAGCCGCTCCTCGACGGCCGGTTTTCTTTACGCCGCGTTCCGCGCGCAGGAGCTGTTCCAGGTGGCGCTCAGCCACGCGCCGTTGCTGCCGGTCAATGTCGAGGTCTATGACGGCAAGCCCGAGGCCGGCAATTTGCTGTTCCGGTCGGAAGCTCCTCCGGCGGAACGCATCGGCGCGAGGTTTCTGGCACGCCGCGATATCGTCGTGGCGGGCCAACCGTGGACTTTGCTGTTCAGGCCGACAAGCGCCTTCGAACCGCCGTCCTCACGCGCCATTCCGGTGATGCTCGGGCTGTTCGGCCTGCTGCTTGCCGGTGCCATCGCGTTGGTGGCGCGCTACCAGGAGCGCACCTATGAGGCGAAATCGGCGCTGCACGAGGCGACCGAAAAGAGCCTGCTGGAAAAGGATCTGATCCTGCAGGAGATGAAGCACCGCATCAAGAATTCGATCACCCGCGTGCTGGCGATCGCGCGGCAGACGGCCTCGCAAGCCACCGACGTGAAGGAGTTTTCGGCATCGTTCTCGGCGCGCCTGCAGGCCATGGCCGCATCGCAGGACATGCTGACGCGTTCGCGCTGGCAGAAAGCCGATCTCGGCGACCTGCTGCGCATCGAGCTCGGGCAGGTGTTCGGCAAGGACCTTCCCGACGGCGTGTTGTCAGGGCCGGAAGTGCTGCTGGACGAGACGACGACGCAGGCGCTCGGGCTGACCTTCCACGAACTTGCCACCAACGCGCTGAAATATGGCGAGGCCGGCAGTTCGATCAATTCGGCCAAGGGAAATTGGGCTCTCAAGGTCGACTGGAGAGTCGAGGGCCGCGGCCGCGAGCGGACGCTGGTTCTGAACTGGCGCGAGGCGGGTCAGAAGGAACTGGAAGCGCCAGTCAAGACCGGCTTCGGCACCAAGTTGATAGATCTCAACGTCACGCGCGAATTGCGCGGCACGATCGAGCGCGACTACCACGCCGACGGATTGAAGGTGGAGATCAGGATTCCGCTGGCCGCGTAAGGTAAATCAGCGAGTTGAATTTGAATTCAAAACAAACCGGAGGCCGGCTGCCGGCCCCCGGTCTTTCCCGTGCTGAACTAGTTGCAGCGAGCCGTGTAGATCCGGCCGCGATGATCGCGATACTGGCAATAGCCGTTGCGCAGGTTGCGAACCAGAAGGCCCGACCCGGCGCCGACGGCCGCGCCGATCAGCGCACCCTTGCTGCCGCCGACCAAGCCGCCCACGCCGGCGCCGATCAGGCCGCCGCCGACGACGTCCTGCTCGGTCGTTGTGCAGCCGCTGACAGCGACCACGGCAACCATGGCAATCATCATCTTCCGCATAGAATTGCTCCTCACTTTTGTCCTCACTTTCGGCAGTGCCAGCAACCATTTAGCATGAAAAAAGGTGCTTTGCCTGCCCGATTTCACTGTTGCCTAACGTAGTCTTTTCGGGGCGCTCGCCGTTCGACACGACAAGCATGCCGGGGCACCTCCAGCGATGCAACCGGCGTGCCGTCGAGCCGCATGTTCCAGACGATCCGATCGCAGTCGTCCAGCGCGGGATCCGCAGTGGCTGAGGTCAAAGCCGCGTGCGGGGTCAGAACAATTGCCAGGCCGCGGTCAGGGCCACGGCGGCCAGAAGCGCGATCGCGCCCAGGCGGAGCGAAAGATGCGACGACCGCGGCGACGGCGGAAGTTCGGCATCCTGGAAGCCGCTCATCGAGACGCGGGCGGCCTGCTCCAGCCTGTTCATGTCGGCAACCATCATTTCGGTCTCCCCAGGTCGCGCCGGGGCGCGGATGGGTTTCCGGCGCATCGTCAGCCGGGAGCACAGGATCGGACTTTATGGTGAACAGCCGGTTAAGGGCCTCCGCCGGCAAAGCGCTCCCGTCTCCGTTTTTACGCAATACGGACGGAAGGCTACGGCGAAGCCGCCTGACCGTTGCGCACTTTGCCTGGAATGCTCCTACGCCATCGGCGGCGCTCTCAATCGGTCTCGAAATTCCCGTGCGGGACGGTGAGACGGTATTCCATCCGGTCTCTGCCGATTTCCAGCGTTGCGGAGCCATTCAGCGACATCGGCACGACGCGTTCCAGCGCCACGCTGCCGAAACGCTTCTCATTGCGGGTGGCGTCGCCGACCGCCTCCGTCCAGGTCAGCAAGAGATTGGGCGAGGTTCCGTCTTCGGCCTCGAGCCTGGCGCGGACCTCGACATGGCCGTCCGGCCGCGACAGTGCGCCATAGCTCACGGAGTTGACGGCCAGCTCATGCATGGCGAGACCGATATGCAGGGCGGCGTTGGGGTTGAGGTAAGGATTTTCGCCCGCGAACCGCAGGCTTTGAGCCAGATCGCTGCTGTAGCGGCCGACCTGGCCGGATACGAGCTCGTGCAGCGCGGCTCCTCGCCAGTTGGAGGATGTGACGAGATCCTGCGAAGACGCGAGCGATTGCAGCCGGCCGCGAAACCGCGCCAGGAACTCGCCGAGCGTCTCCGTGTAGCGCCCGGTCTGCGTGGCGATGCTCTGGATGATGGCGAGGAGATTTTTCGATCGATGGCTGACTTCGCGCAGCAATGTCTTCAGGGTCTGCTCGCGGCGTTTCTGCTCCGTCGTCTCCACCATCGTCGTGACGACGCCGAGGACATCGCCGGCTTCCCCGCGGTCTGCATCGATCCAAAGCTGGAACCAGCGTACGCCCTGGTGCCCCGGAATGCTGAGCTCGAGCTGGTCCGGGTTGCCGGATTCGATCACCTTGAGTTTGGCGGCCCTTATGCGTTCGGCCTGCGCCGGCGAGAGCAGGTCCTTGCCGTCGGCTGTATCGGACGCCCAGGGCGCGTTCATGTTGCGCGCCCAGACCGTTTCCATCTGCCGATCCTGGTAGAGAACCGAAATCCCGGCATTGTGCAGGGCATGAAGCAAGGCACGCCCGACCTGCATCCCGCTTTCCGAAGGATGCATCGCGATCACTTCGCCGTCTTGCTTTTCAAGCCTGTCTTGCGTGGGACCTTGGGAAGGCATCGGAAATCCCCACTCGGCCCTTGAACGGCCCAATCCGCAACTTGTTCCGCACGAGTCGACACCCTGAAATCACAGGGCCCTCCAAAAACGGTCCGCCGGACGGTGCTCTTTCGAGGCGCCGTCCGGCGGTGGCTGGAAACCGTTTGAGGGGTGCGGCTTCCAGTGTTGCGGTCAGGCTCTCCTGAAGAGGCCTGCAATGAGCGAAATCACCAGGAAGGCGAGAAAGATGAAGAACAGGATTTGCGCGATGCCTGCCGATGTGCCGGCGATGCCGCCGAACCCAAGCGCGCCGGCGATGATCGCAACTACGAGAAATACGAGCGCCCAGTACAGCATGATGCGTCTCCTTCTTATGTCGGGAAAAGAACGTGGCCAGATGGCGTTTGTTCCACCATTTGCTGAAAAAGACGATCCCCTTGAGCGGGCTTTTCCGACCGCACACAGCCAAGCGTCACGCACGGCGCAAAGCCCCCGCATGACGTTCGAAGTCGAGCTTCGGAGGGATCAGGCGGCGGCCTTGGCCTGACGGTCGAAGAACAGGGCCTGGCTGATCAAAGCCTTGACCATGTCGGGATTGAACGGCTTGGTGACCAGGAAGGCCGGCTCGGGCCGTTCGCCGGTCAGCAGGCGTTCAGGGAAGGCGGTGATGAAGATCACCGGCACAGGCGTCGAGGACAAAATCTCGTTGACGGCTTCGATGCCCGAGCTCCCATCGGCGAGCTGGATGTCGGCCAGAACCATTTTCGGCCGCGTCCTGCCGAACAAGGCCACAGCCTCGGCATGCGTGCGCGCCGTGCCGACGACGCGGTGGCCGAGGCTCTCGACCATCTCCTCGATGTCCATGGCGATCAGCGGCTCGTCCTCGATGATCAGCACGTCGGTCGCAACTTGCCGGGAAATCTCGTTGCTCGCCTGGGCAAGCAGCTCCGAGAACTCATCCTCGTCGACGTCGAGGATCTCCGCCGCCTCGTCCTCGCTGAAGCCCTCGACGGCAACCAGAAGGAAAGCCTGCCTCGGCAGGGGCGCGATCGCATTCAGATTGGCCGCGGCCCGCTGCTCCCAGGCGGTCTGCGCCTGTTCCTGCGGCACGCGGATGGCCACGGAGGTGAACAGCCTGGCGAAAACCTTATACAGCGCAATACGGTCGCTCGAGGCTTCGGGGAAGATATTGGTATCGGCGATAATGGCTTCCAGCATCGCGGCGACCAGCGCGTCACCGCTCTCCTGCGATCCCGACACCGCGCGCGAGAAGCGGCGAAGGAACGGGAGATGAGGAGCGATGGTTGCGGACAGACTCATTATTGACGTCTCCCTCAGATGACGTTTCATGTTCAAGGCCGCATTGGTTGCAAGCCCCTCTGCATCAAACGCCGGCTTTCGGAAAAAGTTCCGCCGGCCGCGGAACTAAATTAGCAGGCGAGCGTTTCGCGTCTAGGGATGGGCAACCAGACGAGGGTTCCGCTTGCGTTGTGGTTTGAAGTCGAAGAGCGGCTCGGGTGCTGGAAATTAGGGCTATTATGAAGGAAATGTCAAAAAAACAGATGGCTGATGCCGCAAGCCGGCATCGGAACGGGGATGGCAATCCGCTTGGTGCAAACTCCGAAATCGCTCGCAAGCTCAAGCAGTATTATGACGAACTGGTCTCGGATCATGTGCCGGACCGTTTCGCTCAGCTGCTCAGCCAGCTGGAACAGACCGAACCTGCCCAGAAAAAGGACTGAGGCATGGCGGCGGTATCCCAGAGCTTCAAGACCGAGCTGCTCGGCGCGATTCCGAGCCTGCGGGCTTTCGCCGTGTCGCTCACACAGAATGCCGACCGGGCCGACGACCTCGTCCAGGAAACGCTGGTCAAGGCATGGGACAAGCATGAGAGCTTCCAGCCGGGCACCAATTTGAAGGCCTGGCTGTTCACCATCCTGCGCAACGAATTCTATTCGCAGATGCGCAAGCGCGGCCGCGAAGTGCAGGACAGCGACGGCATCATGACGGCCAGGCTTGCCGTTCATCCGGCCCAGCACGGCCAGCTCGATCTCAAGGATTTCCGCGGCGCGCTCGAGCAACTGCCGGAGGACCAGCGCGAAGCCATCATCCTGATCGGCGCCTCCGGCTTCTCCTATGAAGAAGCCGCCGAGATCTGCGGCTGCGCGGTCGGCACGATCAAAAGCCGCGTCAGCCGGGCGCGCGCCAGGCTGCAGGAGATCCTCAAGATTTCCGGAGAGGACGAGTTCGGGCCCGACGCGATCTCAGCGCAGGTCACAGGTTCGAACGCGGCTTAACTTTCGGGACGCGAAGGCGACAAGTTCCTGCTCGCGCTATTCGGCGTCGTCATTCGGCGCGCTTGACGTATCCGGCATTTCCTTGAGGAACCCGGATTCGCACCGACCATGATGTGAGCGCGCAAGGCGGCCTGAGATCGCCTCGGCGGCGACCGTCAGGCCGCCGGAGCGGCCCGTCCGCAGGCGATCGCCACGGCTTCGACGAGATCGTCGCCCGAGTAAGGCTTGGTCACCAGTCGAATGTCGGGGAACGAGTTCTTGACTTCGTCCGAATCCGCATAGCCGGAGGCGAATACGAACGGCACGCCCTCTGCGCGCAACCGCGCGGCGAAATCCAGGGTCGACACCCCGCCAAGCATCAGATCGACAACTGCCGCGTCGAAGCTCGAGGGCAGCGCCCGTCCGTCGATGTCGGCGATCTCTCGCGCGATCGTCACATCCGCGGCGCCGTGGTCACGGCAAAGCTGCTCGACATCCATCGCTATCAGGAACTCGTCTTCGAGGACGAGAATGCGCAATCCGTCAAGCAATGCTGTCACTTATGGGGTGTCTCCTTGGCAGTCGCACTCATGCGCGCAATCCGTCACGATGTCATTTAAAAAAGACATGGGCGTGACGCCCGGCGGAACCGCTGCTCCCCTCAAACGTTTCCTTGCGCCCCTAGGGCAGGGATTTCGAAGAGGGGTCGAAATGTCCGCACGTTTGGTTGCCACTCGCCAATATCCTTGCGAAAAATGCCCGCTGCGGCCGCTGCCGGCCTTCCGCGAATTCGACGAGCAGGAATTGTCATTTATCGACACCTTCAAGCGTGGCGAATTGGCTGTCGACAAAGGTGCGACCGTGCTGGTCGAAGGCAGCCACAGCGCGCATCTTTACACGGTGCTGTCGGGTTGGGCGTTCCGCTACAAGCTTTTGCCCGACGGGCGCCGGCAGATCCTCAATTTTTCCATGCCTGGCGACCTCATCGGCCTGCAGGGAAGTC
Source organism: Mesorhizobium sp. B1-1-5 (assembly GCF_006443065.1). Classification (NCBI taxonomy): domain Bacteria; kingdom Pseudomonadati; phylum Pseudomonadota; class Alphaproteobacteria; order Hyphomicrobiales; family Phyllobacteriaceae; genus Mesorhizobium; species Mesorhizobium sp. B1-1-5. The sequence continues at coordinate 19,579 of NZ_VFWS01000090.1, forward strand.
TGATGGGCGAAATGCAGCATTCCGTCGAAGCCCTGTCGCCGATGCTGCTTTGCGTTTTCGAACGCGATCAGCTGCAGGAACTCTATCGCAACCATCCCGGCCTTGCCTATGACATCACCTGGATCGCGTCGCGCGAGGAGCGCATGCTGGATGAGAACCTGCTCAGCATCGGCCGCCGCACCGCGCTTGAACGCGCCGCCTATCTTATCGCCTTCATCGCCCGCCGGGCTCGCGGCGCCGGGCTCAATGGCAAGACACCGGTGCAGATCCCGATCACGCAACAGCACATCGCCGACACGCTCGGCCTCTCGCTGGTCCATACCAACAAGACGATTCGCAAGCTGATGGACCGCAAGCTCATCATGTGGCGAGACGGCGGTTGCGAAGTGATCGACTATGACGGGCTGAAGAAGCTTGCCCGCTGGGAGGGGCTAGGCGAGGAATGCAGGCCGCTGATCTAGGTTTGGCTTGCGACGACCGGAACCATGGCGCCGAACGGGCGTTGAAACCAACGCAAACACAAGGAGTTAGAGAATGGCAACCGCCGCAGGCAAATCCGCCACAGACGAAGCAACCGCCGCCGATCTGGAGGCCGATATCGAGCAACTGAAAGCGGACATCCAGCGACTCACCGAGCAACTCGCCACGACCGGTCAACACGGCTATGGCGCGGCCCGTCGCGCCGCCGCGGACGGCGTCGAGCAATTGCGCGCGCAGGGCGAAGCCGCGTTCGAGAGCATGCGCGGAAGCGCCGAGGATATCGAAGCGCAGCTGATCGCCAAGGTGCGCGAGAAGCCGGTGACCTCGCTGGCCATCGCGGCGGGCGTCGGTTACCTGTTCGCCCTGCTTTCCCGCCGCTAACCGCAGATGGGGGCGCTTGTCTCGCTGATCTCGGCCCTCGCCTCGGGCGAGGCGATGGCCGCGTTGCATAGGGCGCGGACCGCGGCAATCCTCTACGGGCTTGCCGCCATTTTCGCCTTGTGCGGTGTCGGCTTCCTCATCGGCGCCGCCTACATCTGGCTGGCGGTCCGCTACGGGCCGATGGCGACCAGTCTCGGCTTCGGCATCGGCTTCCTGGTGGTTGCCGGGCTCATCCTCGTCATTCACAAGCTGATGGCCGGCATGCGCAGCAAGCGCCGCGCGCGGCGGCGCCAGGCCGATATGACGGCGGCGGGCGTTACCGCCGCACTTGCCTTGCTTCCGGTCCTCGCCAAAAGCAAAGGCGGGCTTGGAGCCATTGTCGCGCCTGCCCTGGCGGTCGTCGCGTATGCTATCTATCGCGAGAACACCAAGTCCGGGCCGTCGAAGCCGGACCCGGAAGACTTGCCTTGAGCAGTGCCGGAGCGCTCATTTCAAGGACGATTCGAGCGGCATCGATATTTCGGCGAAGACGCCGTCCGGGCGAAATTCGTGGGTCACCTCGCTGTCGATGACCTTGGCAAGGCTGCGGCGGATCAGGATCGAGCCAAAACCTTGGCGATCCGGAGGCTCGACGCGCGGCCCACCGCTTTCGCGCCAGGTCAGCACCAGGCGGCGCGCGCCTTTGCGGCCTTGCGTCTTCCAGTCGAGATCGACTTTTCCCGACGACGCGGAGAGCGAGCCGTATTTCAGCGCGTTGCTGGCGAGCTCATGCAGGATCAGGCCGAGCCCGACCGCTTGATCGGGCGAGAGCAGAAGCTCGGGACCCGAAATCGCGATACGCGACTGGCGGCCCGTGTCGAAAGGCCTGACCTCGATGCGTGCCAATTCGCCGATGCCAATGCCGCGCCATTCGCGGTCGGACAGCAGGCTATGGGCGGCGCCGAGCGCCTGCAGCCTGGCACCGAAGGCCTCCAGGAACGCACTCGGCTGGCGAGCGTGGCGGACGGTCTGCGTCGCCAGCGCCTGCACGGTCGCCAATGTGTTCTTGACGCGGTGGTTGAGCTCACGCAGCAAGAGGCGCTGCCGCTCGTCGCCGAGCTTGCGCTCGGTTATGTCGTAGTTGACGCCGAAGATCAGCGTCGGCTTGCCCTCGCCATCGCGTTCGATCACGCGTCCGCGCGTGGCGATCCAGCGGAGTGGATGGGACCCCTTGACCCGGTACTCGCCAAAATAGTCGTCGCTGCCGCTCAGCGCGTCGCGGAAACGTGTCTCGGTCTGATAGACGTCGCGCGGGTCGATGGCGCGCAGGATGTCGCGCGCCTTCAGCCGGTTCGAAGGCGGCAGGTTGAAAAGCTCGGCCAGAAGTGTGTCGCATTCGATCATGTCGGTGCGTATGTCCCACGCCCAGCTCGCCAGCGAGGCGGCGTCGAGCGCGATGGCGCGGCGCTTTTCCTCGCGCGCCAGTTCCGCCTTGGCGATGGCGCCGTCGCGGGTGGCGTCCTTCAGCGTGAACAGGCTGGCCGCGAGGTCGGCCAGCGTCCTCAGCTTCGCCAGCTTGTCCTCGGCCGGAAACGGTCTCGGCTGGCGATCGAGCACGCAGAGCGTCCCGATCCTGGCACCGGCCACCACCATCGGCACGCCGACAAAAAAACGGATGTGCTGCTTGCCCGTGACCAGCGGATTGTCGGCGAAACGCGGATCGAGCGTGGCGTCG
>NZ_VFWS01000091.1:0-21623 GCF_006443065.1 Mesorhizobium sp. B1-1-5
TGCGCGGCAGTTGCGGCACAAGGCTGCGTTTGTTGCCGTCCTTGCCCTTCGGCTCCGGCTTCTGCGCCACGGCCTTCATGTGAAATGCAAAAGAGCCCCGGCATGGGGCTCTTTTCTTTTGAGCGGTCAGCGCGCAGTCGCCGGGTCGAAGGCTGGGTCAGCTTCCCAGCGCCGCGCGGATCTTGCCGGCGTTCTCGGCCAGCACTTCGGGCTTCTCCATCTGGCCGGAATGCGGCTTCAAGGATATGCCTTCGAAGCGCGGAATGACATGGACATGGAGATGGTAGACGGTCTGCCCGGAAGCCGATTCGTTGAACTGCATGAGGGTGACGCCGTCGGCATCGAAGGCCTTTTTCACTGCCACGGCCAGCTTCTGGACGACCGCGAACAGCGGACCGAGCGTTGCCGGATCGGCGTCGAGCATGTTGCGCGACGGCGCCTTGGGCATCACCAGCGTGTGGCCCATGCCTTGCGGCATCACATCCATGAAGGCGACGACCGCATCGTCCTCGTAGACGCGGTGCGACGGAATCTCGCCGCGCAGGATTTTCGCGAAGATGTTGCCGGGATCATAGGCTTCGGCCATGGGGTGACACTCCCAATTGCATTTGCCGTCCGGTGTATCGAAGCCGCCGACGGGCGGCAAGGCGCTCAGGCGAGATCGACAAAGCGCCTCGTAAGGAATGGATGCAGCCGATGCGCCTTAAGTCTCTGTTTTCATGCAGGTCGTTCTCGCCGCTGCGAAGTTTTGGTCGGCATGCATCAAGCCCGCGTCATTCGCTCAGGACTATCGGCTGTTGTTGACGGCACGCCGTGCTGCCGGAAAGCCACACCGACCGCGAGACCTATTCCCCAAGATCCTTGCGGAACGGCGTGTGCTCTTCGAGATATTCGCTCATGCGCTCGACCTCGCGTCGCTCGCGCCTGAGATAGTCGGCGACGGCGTTGCGCAAACCGGGATGCGAGAAGTAGTGCGCCGAATGCATGGTCACCGGCCGGTAGCCGCGCGCCAGCTTGTGCTCGCCCTGCGCGCCTGCCTCCACCACCTTGAGCTTGCGCTCGATGGCGAAATCGATCGCCTGATGGTAGCAGACCTCGAAATGCAGGAAGGGGTGATCCTCGATGCAACCCCAGTTGCGTCCGTAGAGCGCGTCGGAACCGATGAAGTTGATGGCGCCGGCAATGTAGCGGCCGTTCCGCTTTGCCATCACCAGGAGGATGTCGTCGGCCATGCGCTCGCCGATCAGCGAGAAGAACTGTCGGTTGAGATAAGGCCGCCCCCATTTCCTGCCGCCGGTATCCATGTAGAAGGCGAAGAAATCGTCCCAGGCGCTTTCGGTGATGTCCTTGCCGGTCAGCCAGTCAATCGAGATGCCGTCGGCAAGCGCTTCGCGGCGCTCCTTCTTCATTGCCTTGCGCTTGCGCGAGGCAAGCGTGGCGAGGAAGTCGTCATAGGTCGAAAAGCCTTCGTTGAAGAAATGGAACTGCTGGTCGGTGCGATGCAGGAAGCCCGCCGCTTCCAGCGTCGCCACATCCGGCTCGGTTGCGAAGGTGACATGCGCGGACGAGACGCCGAGCTTGTCGGTCACGAGCTTCAGGCCTTCCGCCAGTCCTGCCTTCACCGCACTTTCATTTTCGCCTTTGCCGACCAGCAGGCGAGGGCCGGTGACTGGTGAAAACGGCACCGAGCATTGCAACTTGGGATAATAGCGGCCGCCGGCTCGCTCGAAGGCATCCGACCAGCCGTGGTCGAAGACATATTCGCCCTGGCTGTGCGATTTGAGGTAACAAGGGACGGCGCCGAGCAACCTGCCTTGCGCGGTTTCCAGCCGCAGGTGATGACCCTGCCAGCCGGTGCGCCGGACAGCGCAGCCGGAATCTTCCAATGCGCTTAGAAAAGCGAATGAAACCAGCGGGTTGTAACCGTTTTCTTGGTCGCCGCGCGTGGTTCCGGCAAAGCCGTTCCATTCCTCGCAGGTGAAGGCGCCGATACCCGCCGCGATGCGGATCGCATAATCCGCGTTCGCTGCCTGTCCATCGTCTTCGTCGCCCTGATCCATGGGGCTTATTTAAGCTTCGCAGGGGCAGCTACAAGTCACGTTTGAGGCACCCGGCTCAGCCAACTCTCACCACGCCGGGCTCGAAACCCTCGAAGGTCATCTGGTCGGCATATTTGAAGGTGAGGTCGACCGCCGGCTGGTCATGCACGGTCCAGGTGATGACCGGCATCTTCAGCTTTTCGCGCACGAAGCTGACGAAGGGGTTGGGCAGGTCGCCGGCAGCGTAGGAGGTGAAGGCGAGGTCGTGCGCGAGCATCGCGAAATGCGCCTCGATCAGCTGATTGTCCCTGCCATAGGCGGTCAGCCCGCCGGGGATGCCGGGGGCCTCCTTGGCGAAGTCGCGGATCAGCCAGTGATCGAACGACATGATCGCTACCTTGCCGTTGTAGCGCTTGAGCAGCCGGCCGACGCTGGCCACCAGCCCGGCATCATGGCCAGGAACGCCTTTCAACTCGACCACCAGCGGCACACGGCCGTCGATCAGGTCGAGCGCCTCCTCGAGCGTCGGCACGTGGTCCTTGGTGCCGCCGATCTTGAGCGTCGCCAGTTCGGCCGCGGTGCGTTGCCAGACGAAGCCATCTTGGCCGGTGAGGCGTTTCAGCTCGCCGTCATGGATGATGACCGGGACGCCGTCGGACGAGATATGCACGTCGCATTCGATGGCATAGCCGCGCTCGGCGGCCGCGGCGAAAGCCGACAGCGTGTTTTCCCAGCGCGTCTTGTTCATGTCGTGGAAGCCGCGATGCGCGAGGGGCTGCGCAATCAGCCAGGACAGATCGGTCATGTTGAGCCTCACTCGACTTCGAAGATCGCTTCGATCTCGACCGCGGCGTTGAGCGGCAGCGAGGCGGTGCCGACGGCGGAGCGGGCATGCTTGCCGCGCTCGCCGAGTGCGGCGACCAGGAAGTCGGAGGCGCCGTTGGCGACAAGATGCTGCTCGACGAAATCCGGCGCGGAGGCGACGAAGACGGTGATCTTGACCAGGCGCCGGATCCTTTCGAGATAGCCCAGTGCGGCCTTGGCCTGCGCCAGGAGGTTGATGGCGCAGAATTTCGCGCCCTCCTTGCCTGCAGCGGTGTCGATGTCGCGGCCGAGCAACCCGCTTGCCTGCAGCTTGCCGTCCTTCAGCGGCAACTGGCCGGCGGTGAACAGCGTGCTGCCGGTGCGGCAATAGGGCACGTAGTTGGCGGCGGGCGCGGCGGCGGCCGGGAGGGTGACGCCAAGATCGCTTAGCCGCTTTTCGATTGTTTCGCTCATTGGTTTTCCCTATTGCTGGAAGACGCCGCGTTGGCCGGGCCGAAATTGCTATTTTTGCCTCGCTTCCGCCACGACTTTTTTTAAGCTGGACCATCTTTCCCTGCGGTCTGCCTCGCGGCCGCGACGATCGGAGCAACGCATGCGCGCAACGCGCCTTTTTTTCGCCGCCGCCTGTTTCTCGGCGATGCTGCCGATGGCGCCGGCCCTTGCGGTGCCCGCGCTGCAGGCGCATCGCGCCGTCTACGATCTCACGCTCAACAAGGCCTCCGACCGCTCAGGCATTACCGGCATCACCGGCCGCATGGTCTATGAGTTCAATGGTTCCGCCTGCGAAGGCTATACGGTGAAATTCCGCTTCGTCACCCAGATTGCCACCGCCGAAGGTACGAAGCTGACGGACCAGCAGACGACCACGTTCGAGGATGCCGAGGGCAAAACTTTTTCGTTCGTGACGAAATCCTTCACCGACCAGAACCTCGACAAGGAAGTGAAAGGCACCGCGACCCGGGAGCAGAAGGGCCTCAAAGTCGAGATCGACAAGCCTGAGAAGAACAGCCTCGAGCTTGCAGCGACGCAGTTCCCGACCCAGCATCTGGTCGAGCTGATCGGCAAGGCCGAAAAGGGCGAGAATTTCTACCAGACCAACCTGTTCGACGGCTCCGAGGACGCCAACAAGGTGATGACCACCACCGTCATCGTCGGCAAGAAGACCGACGTCCAGAAATCCGACCCGGAGGCGCCGGCGCTGGCCAAGCTCGCCACCGACAAATACTGGCCGGTCGACATCGCCTATTTCGACGATACCGACAACAAAGGCGAAGAGGTGCCGGAATACCGGATCAGCTTCAAGCTGCACGAGAACGGCATCACCCGCGACCTCGTCATGGACTATGGCGAATTCTCGATGACCGGCAAGCTGGTGAACCTGTCGCTGTTCGATCAGACCAAGCCTTGCCCGGCGTCGAAATAGCAATTGCTGACGGCAGCCGGCCCGGCTTGCAGGCTTGGCCTCCGAATACCATGCGTGAGGCTCACCGAATGCGGTGGGCCTGATGGCAGTCTATGTCGATGCGGCGATCTGGAAATGGGCCGGCCACCGCTGGTGCCATCTGCTCGCCGACAATACCGACGAACTCCATCGCTTTGCAGCCGAGCTGGGCCTTAAGCGCTCGTCCTATCAGGGGCCGCCCAAGACATCGGCGCCGCATTACGATATCACTGGCTTCGAGCGTGATCGCGCGGTCAGGCTTGGGGCGATCGAATGCAGCCGCGAGGACATCGTGGCGATCTTCCGCCGCGTGCGGGTTGCGAATGGGAAGGTAAGACGATGACGGTGACGGCGTTCCTGGCTTATTGCGTCGCGATCTCATTGGCCGCCGCCACGCCTGGACCGGCGATGTTCGCGGTCATCACCAATGGTCTGTCGCGTGGGTTCTTGCGCGCTTTCATAGCCGGCATGGGGGTCGCCGCTGGCGACGCCGTCCTGGTCACCCTGGCGTTGCTCGGGTTGGTGGCCTTGGCCCAGACCTTCGAGTGGATTTTTCTTTTGCTGAAATACGCCGGCGCCGCTTACCTGGTCTTTCTCGGCATCAGGATGTGGCGGGCCGCCGCCCAGAAGCCGGACGACTCTCGCCAGAAACAGGCGCGGCTGTCGCGGTCCTTCTTTCTCGGCGCATCCATTGCGCTCGGCAATCCGAAGGCCATTCTGTTCCATGCCTCCATCATGCCGCTGATCCTCAACCTTGATACTATGACCTTCGCCGATGGCCTGCTCGTGGTCCTTGTCGTGGTCAGCGTCAATATCATCACCATGGGCCTCTATGCCGCGATGGCGGGGCGGGCAGCCGGGTGGTTCAAGACCCCAAAGCGCATGCGCCTCATGAACAGGCTCGCTGGCGGCGCGATGATCGGTACCGGTGCGCTGATTGCCGCACGTTGATGCGCGAAGTGACACCCGGCTTGCCTTTGTGACGCTTCCCCTCTATATGCGCGCTCATTCCACACACGGACTTTGGTGTCTGCCCGGGAGAAATCCGGCTGAGACCTCCGGTGGCATCAGGACATAAGTCCGAAATGCCTGTGTCCGTGGAGGCCAACCGGAAAGGAACTAAAGAATGGCTCTGCCAGATTTCAGCATGCGCCAGCTTTTGGAAGCTGGTGTTCACTTCGGCCACCAGACTCACCGCTGGAACCCGAAGATGGCGCCTTACATCTATGGCGCCCGCAACAACATCCACATCATCGACCTGTCGCAGACGGTGCCGCTGCTGCACCAGGCCCTGAAGCAGGTGTCCGACACCGTCGCCAAGGGCGGCCGCGTGCTGTTCGTCGGCACCAAGCGCCAGGCGTCCGACATCGTCGCCGACGCGGCGCAGCGTTCGGCCCAGTACTATGTCAATTCGCGTTGGCTGGGCGGCATGCTCACCAACTGGAAGACGATCTCGAACTCGATCCAGCGCCTGCGCAAGCTCGACGAGACGCTCTCCGGCGAGGCCCAGGGCCTCACCAAGAAGGAGCGCCTGAACCTCGACCGCGAGCGCGAGAAGCTCAACAAGGCTCTCGGCGGCATCAAGGACATGGGCTCGACGCCGGACCTGATGTTCGTCATCGACACCAACAAGGAAGCAATCGCCATCCTCGAGGCCAAGCGCCTCGGCATCCCGGTCGTGGCCATCATCGATTCGAACTGCGACCCGGACAAGATCGACTTCCCGATCCCCGGCAATGACGACGCGGCCCGCGCCATCCAGCTCTATTGCGACCTGATCGCCAAGGCCGCCATCGACGGCATCGCCCGTCAGCAGGGCGCGCTCGGCGTCGACATCGGCGCCTCGGCCGAGGCTCCGGTCGAGCCAGCGCTCGGCGCTCCGGCTGCCGAAGCTCCGGAAGCTTGATAAGGAAGGCCGGATCCCGGCCTTCATCTTTCCAATAAGTTGGCGCGCTAAAGCGCTTTTGCCGAGCGCATCACCCGAGTCCCGGTTGGTGCGTCGGCGCATTTGAGACAAAGAGGCGACAATGAGCATTTCGGCTGCACAGGTCAAAGAACTCCGCGACTTGACCGGCGCGGGCATGATGGACTGCAAGGCGGCGTTGAACGAGACCAACGGCGACATGGAAGCGGCCGTCGACTGGCTGCGCAAGAAGGGTATCTCCAAGGCCGACAAGAAGGCCGGGCGCACTGCCGCCGAGGGCCTGATCGGCGTCGACGCCGGCGTGCGTGAAGCGGCCATCGTCGAGGTCAATTCCGAAACCGACTTCGTCGCCCGCAACGAGCAGTTCCAGCAACTGGTCCGCAATGTCGCGAAGGTCGCGCTCGCCTATGGCGCAACCGAAGCGGTTGCCGCCGCCAAGTATCCGGGCTCCGACAAGACGGTCACCGAGACCGTCAAGGACGCGGTCGGCACCATCGGCGAGAACATCAATTTCCGCCGTTCGGCCAAGCTCACCGTGCCGCATGGCGTGGTGGCGACCTATGTCCACAATGCGGTTGCCGATGGGCTGGGCAAGCTCGGCGTGCTGGTCGCGATCGAGACCACCGGCAACGAGCATGCCGCGAACTCCTTTGCCCGCCAGGTTGCCATGCACGTCGCCGCCACTAACCCGGTGGCGCTGACGGCCGAAGAGGTCGACCCGGCGCTGATCGAGCGCGAGAAGGCGATCTTCTCCGACCAGGCGCGCCAGTCGGGCAAGCCGGAAGCCATCATCGAGAAGATGGTCGAGGGCCGTCTGCGCAAGTTCTACGAAGAGGTGGTGCTTTTGAAGCAGGCGTTCGTGCTCAATCCCGACATCACTGTCGAGAAGGCGCTGAAAGACGCGGAGAAGGAGATTGGCGCTCCGGCGAAGATCACCGCCTATCTGCGCTTTGCTCTCGGCGAAGGCATCGAGAAGGAAACGACCGATTTCGCGGCGGAAGTCGCGGCCGCGGTCAAGAAATAGCTCCGATCCGAGGGGAGCGCGCAGCGTTTCCTTAAGGTGACGAGCTCACGAGCTCAGGCGACTCGGCCGGGTGTCCGCATGGATGCCCGGCCGATTTCTTGCGCGGTGTCGATAAAGGCCCTGAGCTTCGGCGCCATCGACGCGCGGCGCGGAAAATAAAGGAAGAGTCCGGGCTCCTCGATCGCCGTCTGCGGCAGGATCTGGACGAGGCGGCCGGCGGCAAGGTCGGCGCGCACCAGCGGCTCGAAGACGTAGGCGAGCCCGACGCCGGCCAGCGCCAGGTCGATGGCGCCAAGCGAATCTGTGACGATGGCCGTGCCGCGCGTTTCGACGACGACATCCTTGCCGTTGTCGTTCAGGTCCCAGCGATAAAGCGCCCCCGATCGGACCAGCCGGTAGCCGATGCAGTTGTGGTTGGCGAGATCGGCCACGTCGCGCGGACGGCCGTGCTTTGCGACATAGGCGGGAGAAGCAACGATCACGGCGTTGAACGGCGGCGTCATCCTGACGGTGATCATGTCCTGCGCGATCATTTCACCCAGCCGGATGCCGGCGTCAAACCCTTCCCCGACGATATCGATAAGGCCCTGATCGGCAACGATCTCGACCGTCACGTCGGGGTAGCGTTCGGCCATCGCCGCGACCACCGGCGTCACCGCCAGGGGGATCGCTATGGTGGAGGCGTTGATCCTGAGCAGGCCGGCGGGCCTTCCCTTCACGCCGCGGATGCGGTCCATCCGCTCGGCGATGTCCTGCAGGGCAGGGCCCGCCGTCTCCACCAGCGCTTTGCCTGCCTCGGTCAGCGAGACGCTGCGCGTCGTGCGCGCAAAGAGCGGCTGGCCGACACGCTCCTCCACCAGCCGCACCGCATGGCTGACGGCAGACGGGCTCATGCCGAGCTCAGCCGCGGCAAGCGCGAAGCCTCCGCGCCGCGCCACGGCGACGATGACCGGAAGGTGTGTGAGCAGATCGCGATCCATTCATGAATGATATCGCACAGTCTTTTCGAACAATGCAATCTTATCGATGCCCCTGAGCCGGCTCATATTGGCGTCAACATGTTGGCGGTGGGCTGATGGCCAAGGAGAGACGAAATGAACGCGTTGAGACATGTAACTTTTGCCGCAGGAATAGTGCTGGCGCCGGTCAATGCCGGCGGTGCCGAACCGGCCGGCTGGCAGGCCCTTGCCGACGAGCGCGCCGTCATCCGCATCGCAGACGCCATCGACCGCGCGGTGGATGCGCAGGACTGGAAGCTGGCGCGCAGCTATTTCGCAGAGCGTGTCACCGGCGATTTCAGCAGCCTGTCCGGCCAGCCCGCGGCCAACATTGCGTCCGACGACCTGATCGGCGCCTGGGCGGGCAACCTCAAGGGCAGCAAGACCAGCCTGCATCTGCGCACCAACCATCAGGTCGTGCTCGAAGCCGATGCCGCGACTGTCCGCTCCAACGGCTATGCCTGGAACCGGATGGAAGGCAATGGCGATCCGCTCTGGGAAGTCTGGGGCACCTATGAGCACCACCTGACGCGCTCGGCTTCCGGCTGGAAGGTCGACGGCTTCACCTTCCGCATGACGCATGAGCGCGGCAATCCCTGGGTCAAGGCGACCCCCGGCCAGTGACCGGCAGGAAATCCGTTCAGAATCGGGAGACCACCATGACCATGAGCTATTACACGCTTGGCAACAGCGGCCTGCGCGTCAGCCGGCTGGCACTTGGCACCATGACCTTCGGCACCGAATGGGGCTGGGGCGCGGACAGGGACACAGCCCGCGCGATGTTCGACGCCTATGTCGAAGCGGGCGGCAACTTCTTCGACACGGCCGACCTCTATACCGGCGGTACCGCCGAGACCTGGCTCGGCGAGTTCGTCGCCGAGCGCGGCCTGCGCGACAAGGCGGTGATCGCCACAAAATTCACCATGAATTCCGAGGCCGGCAATCCGAATGCCGGCGGCAACGGCCGCAAGAACATCATGCGGGCCGTGGACGCCTCGCTGAAACGGCTCGGCACCGACTATATCGACCTTTATCTTCTGCATGTCTGGGACAGGATTACCCCGGCCGAGGAGGTGCTGCGCACGCTGGACGACCTCGTTCGCGCCGGCAAGGTGCGCCATATCGGCCTCTCCGACGTGCCGGCTTGGTACGCCGGCCGCGCCCAGGCGATTGCCGAACTGCGCGGCTACGAGCCGGTCTCGGCGCTGCAGCTCGAATATTCGCTCACCGAGCGCGCCATCGAACATGAATATGTGCCTTTCAGCACCCGTCATGGCGCCGGCATCATGGTGTGGAGCCCGCTGGCCAGCGGGCTGCTCAGCGGCAAATACAAGCCGACGCAAGCCGGAAGGGCCGGGCGGCTCGACGGTTTCCGCAACACCACGCATCCCGGCTTCCAGAAGTTCAGCGACCGCAACTGGGCGATCGTGGCGGAGCTCGAGAAGGTGGCGGCCGAACTCGGCCGCAGCATGGCCCAGGTTGCGCTCAACTGGGCGGCGACGCAGCCAGGCATCGCTTCCGTCATCCTTGGAGCGACGAAGCTCACTCAGCTGCAGGACAATCTCGGCGCGCTCGATTTTTCGATTCCCGCCGAGCTTCGCGCGCGACTGGAAAAGGTCAGCGCCATGCCGGCGCCGTTCCCGCATTCCTATTTCGGCTCCGAGATCCAGGTCCGGGTGACTGGCGGCGCCGTGACCGGCGACAAGCCGGCCGGTTATTCGCCCGCGGTCATGATCGAAGGCGAGGCGGTCAGCGTCTCCAGCCGTTGATCAAAGAGGCGGCAACTGACCGAAAAAGCCTGGAATTTTGCACGAGGGCGCGGCGTGACATCGCCGCGCCCTTCGTGTATCGGGTCAACCCGTCATGACAGCATCGCCGGATGAAGCGGGGGCGGTTTTGCCTCCAAAATTGCCGCGCCGAGATATTCGAGGAATGAGATGACGGTGAAGCCCCTCTATCGACGTGTCGTGCTGAAGGCTTCGGGCGAAGCGTTGATGGGCGAGCAGCATTTCGGCATCGATGTCTCCGTTGTCGACCGCATCGCCGCCGACATTGCCGAGGCGCGCGCGCTGGGCGTCGAAGTGGGTGTCGTCATCGGCGGCGGCAATATTTTTCGCGGCGTGGCTGTGGCCTCGAAAGGCGGCGACCGGGTCACCGGCGATCACATGGGCATGCTCGCCACCGTCATCAACTCGCTGGCGCTGCGCACCTCGCTCAACAAGATCGGCGTCGATGCCGTCGTGCTTTCGGCGATCGCCATGCCGGAACTTTGCGAGAGTTTTTCCCAACGCCAGGCGACAGCCTATATGAACCAGGGCAAGGTGGTCATATTCGCCGGCGGAACCGGCAATCCGTTCTTCACCACCGATTCGGCCGCGGCCCTGCGCGCCGCCGAGATCGGCGCCGATGCGCTGTTCAAGGGCACGCAGGTCGACGGGGTCTATTCGGCCGACCCCAAGAAGGACCCGAACGCGGTCCGTTTCGACCGCATCAGCCACGCCGAAGTCATCAAACGCGGTCTTGCGATCATGGACACCGCCGCGATTGCACTTGCGCGTGAAAACAACATTCCGATAATCGTCTATTCGATCCACGAAAAAGGTGGTTTCGGCGATATTCTAAGGGGCGGCGGCCATTGCACGGTCGTCGCGGACAAATAACCGAGGCCGGGATCCGTTGAACGGTACCGCGGACGGGACGACGGCATAAGCAGTGAACCCGGCGAACGGGTCGAGGAGATGATCATGAGTGGCGAGTTCGAAGACCTGAAGCGACGCATGGACGGGGCGATCGCCGCCTTCAAGCACGACCTGGCGTCGCTGCGCACCGGCCGAGCCTCCAGCAACCTGCTCGACGCCGTCCAGGTCCAGGCCTACGGCACGACGATGCCGATCAACCAGGTCGCCAACGTGACGGTGCCGGAGCCGCGCATGATTTCGGTCTCGGTCTGGGACAAGTCGATGGTCAGCGCGGTCGACCGCGCTATCCGCGAAGCCAATCTGGGCTTCAATCCGATCGTCGACGGCACCAATCTCAGGATCCCGCTGCCGGAGCTCAATGAGCAGCGCCGCAAGGAACTGGTCAAGATCTCGCATGGCTATGCCGAGAACGCACGCGTCGCGGTGCGCCATGTCCGCCGCGACGGCATGGATTTCCTCAAGAAGGCTGAGAAGGACGGCACCATCAGCGAGGACGATCACCGCAAGCGATCCGACCAGGTCCAGAAGCTGACCGACGAGATGATCAGCACCATCGATCACCTGCTTTCCGATAAGGAAGCTGAAATCATGCAGGTTTAGGGTCGGGGTTTTCCGGCTCGAAAGCGAGACCATGGCAACGCCCGCGCATGTCGCGATCATCATGGATGGAAACGGACGCTGGGCCAAGGCGCGCGGCCTGCCGCGCCTTGCCGGGCATCGCGCCGGCGTCGAGGCTCTGCGCAAGACGGTGCGCGCCGCACCCGAGCTCGGCATCTCCTATCTGACGGTCTACGCATTTTCCTCGGAGAACTGGTCGCGGCCGAAATCCGAGGTCAGCGACCTCATGGGGCTTTTGAAGCTGTTCATCCGCCGCGATCTCGCCGAACTGCATCAGAACGGCGTGCGGGTGAGAGTGATCGGCGACAAAGAGGGGCTGCAGCCCGATATCCGGGGGCTGCTGCAGGAGGCCGAATCGCTGACCGCCGGCAACGAGGCGCTGACACTGGTCATCGCCTTCAATTACGGCGGCCGCGACGAGATCGTGCGCACAGCGCGCAAGCTCGCGGAGGCCGTGGCGCGCGGCGACATGGCGAGCGAGGCTATCACGGCGGAAAGCTTCGCTGCGTCGCTCGACACAAAGGGCATTCCCGATCCCGAGCTGGTGATCAGGACCAGCGGCGAGCTCAGGCTGTCGAATTTCCTTCTCTGGCAGGCTGCCTATAGCGAGCTCGTCTTCCTGCCTTGCTATTGGCCGGACTTCAGCCGCGAGCACCTGGCCGACGCCCTGCGCGACTTTGCCGGCCGTGAAAGACGCTTTGGCGGGCTCGCCGCCCGCGATGTCGCGCTTTAGGCGCCGCACGCATGAGCAACCTCCAGCAGCGCGTCATCTCGGCAATCGTGATGGCGGCTCTGACGCTTGCGCTCACCTGGCTCGGCGGATTGCCGTTCCGGCTGTTCTGCGCCGCAATGGCGGCGCTGATCTTCTATGAATGGACGCGCATGGCGCGCGCCGGGAACGGCGCGGCTCTCGGCTGCCTGCCCGAAGTGCTGATTCTGATCTTCGTCGGCGCGCTGATCGCCGGTCTGCCGGCCTTGTGGCTGCTGCTCATCGTCGCCGTGCTTGTGGCGGTCGCGGCCATTGCCGCTCGAATAAAGGGGGCCGCGCCGTGGGAAGCCGCGGGAGTGGCCTATGCGGCACTATCCGGCTTTTCGCTCGCCTATCTCCGTGACGACAATCATTCCGGGCTGATTGCGATTCTCTTCCTGTTCGCCGTGGTCTGGGCAACCGACATAGCGGCCTATTTCGTCGGCCGCGCGGTCGGCGGCCCGAAGCTCGCGCCGTCGATCTCGCCCGGCAAGACGCAGAGCGGCGCGCTGGGCGGCGCCGTCGGCGGCGTTATCGCCGGAGTTTTGCTCGCAATCGCAGCCGGCGCCGGCAATCTCGTCCAGCTTGGCCTCGTGGCCCTTGCTCTGTCGATCGTTTCGCAAGCCGGCGACCTGTTCGAATCATGGGTCAAGCGTCGGCACGGCGCCAAGGATTCCAGCAACCTCATTCCCGGCCATGGCGGCGTCATGGACAGGGTGGACGGGCTTGTCGCGGCCGCGTTCGCACTGTACGTCATGGGCTGGGTCGCGGCGGGCGCCGAGCATCCGGCATTGGGGCTTTTTCCGAACTGAACGGCGAAGCAGTAAGGCGAAAAATGGCGCGCGCCACCGATTCGCCCGGATTGATGCCACAGTCGCGGTGGAATGTCGCTCGCGGGCGAATTTGAGGGCATGACTTGAACGACATCTTACATGCGGTTTTCAGCACACAAGGCTTCGTCCTTGGCACGCTCGTGCCGTTTCTGTTCGTGCTGACCGTCGTCGTGTTCGTCCACGAGATGGGCCACTATCTGATCGGCCGCTGGTGCGGCATCGGCGTGAAGGCTTTTTCCATCGGCTTCGGCCCCGAGCTCTTCGGTTTTTACGACCGCCGCGGCACGCGCTGGAAGCTTTGCGCCATTCCGCTTGGCGGCTACGTCAAATTCGTCGGCGACATGAATGCGACGTCGAGCCAGCCGAGCACGGAAGAGATCGAATCGCTGACAGAGGCTGAGCGCGAGGTCGCCTTCCACACACAACCGATCTGGAAGCGCGCCGCTACCGTCGTTGCCGGGCCGCTGTTCAATTTCCTGCTGACGATCGCCGTGTTTGCGGTGCTGTTTTCCCTCTATGGCCGTCCGGTCCTGGAGCCGATGGTGGCCGAGGTCACCGCGGGCAGCCCGGCGGAAAAAGCCGGAATCCAGCCAGGCGACCGATTCGTCAAAGTCGACGGCAGCAAGGTGGAGACTTTCGCCGACGTGCAGCGGCTGGTTTCAGGCCGGGCTGGCGACGCCATCACCTTCACCATGCTGCGCGACGGCAAGGAAATCGAGGTTACGGCCGCGCCGGAGCCCATGGAGCAGCAGGATGCGCTGGGCAACAAGATCAAGGTCGCGGTCATAGGCGTCGTCAACAACGCCGAACTCGGCCAGCCGCGCCTGATCTCCTACACGCCGGCCGGCGCCGTGGTGGCGGCGGTCGAGGAAACCGGGCACGTGATCGAGCGCACCGGCCAGTTCCTGCAGCGCTTTGCGCTTGGGCGCGAGGACAAATGCCAGTTGGGCGGTCCGATCAAGATCGCAAAGATGTCGGGCCAGGCAGCCAAGCTCGGCTTCGAGTGGCTGGTGCAGCTTGTTGCATTTCTGTCAGTCGGAATAGGATTTCTCAATCTCCTGCCGATTCCCCCCCTCGACGGCGGCCACCTGTTGTTCTACGGCGTGGAGGCCGTCATCAGGCGGCCCGTTTCGGAGCGAACGATGGAGATGGCCTACCGGACCGGGTTGTTCCTGGTGCTCGGCTTCATGGGCTTCGTGTTTTGGAACGATCTGTTTGGATGCTGAAATCATGAAGAAATTTGGCTTCAGCGCCGGTCATATTGAGATGCCGTTTACCATGCGTGGGGATATGCGTGACGCGAAAGCCACGCGGTACGGTTAAGTAAATACAAATTAACCGGGAGCCTTGCGTGTAGGGAAAATCCGGTTAATACGGTAAGGGAAAATACCGCACGTCCGGTTTTCTCGCCGTGGGGACTACGAGAAA
Source organism: Mesorhizobium sp. B1-1-5 (assembly GCF_006443065.1). Classification (NCBI taxonomy): domain Bacteria; kingdom Pseudomonadati; phylum Pseudomonadota; class Alphaproteobacteria; order Hyphomicrobiales; family Phyllobacteriaceae; genus Mesorhizobium; species Mesorhizobium sp. B1-1-5. The sequence goes on from NZ_VFWS01000091.1 coordinate 14,578, forward strand.
AAGGTACAAAAGCCCGATGAAGGCAGCATCCAAGTTTCTGAGCGCCGCTTCCGCGGCGGCTTTGTCCGCCGCTCTGGTCGTGCCAGGCGCGCTCGCAGTGCAGTTCGCCGCCACGTCGGTGGCCGAGGCCGCGATCATCTCGCGTGTCGAGGTCAGCGGCAACCAGCGCGTCGATGCGGAAACCATCCGCAATTACATTTCGATCAAGCCGGGCAAGCCTTTTTCCAGCTCCGATATCGACGACGCCGTCAAGGCGCTGTTCGGCACGGGTCTGTTCTCGGACGTTCAGATCAACCAGGTCGGTTCGAGCCTTGTCGTCAAGGTTTCCGAATACAAGGTCGTCAACCAGGTCCTGTTCCAGGGCAACAAGAAGATCAAGGACAACGCGCTTCAGATGGGTATCCAGCTGAAGCCGCGTGCAACCTTCTCGCAGCAGGCGCTGGACGCCGATGTCGAGGCGATCAAGACGGCCTACAAGCGCATCGGCCGCGACGACGCCGCCGTGACCACGCAGGTCATGGATCTCGGCGACAACCGCGTGAACGTGGTCTTCAATATCAACGAAGGCGGCCGCACCCAGATCGCGGCGATCAACTTCGTCGGCAACCACGCTTATTCCAGCCGCCGCCTGTCGGACGTCATCAACACCAAGCGCTCGTCCTGGCTGTCCTTCGTGCTGCGCGACGACGTCTATGACGAGGACAAGCTGCGCGCCGACCAGGAGCTGCTGCGCCGCTTCTACTACAATCACGGCTATGCCGACTTCCAGGTTGTCTCGGCCGTCGGCGAGCTTGACGACGCCACCAACAAATACACGGTCACCATCACCGTGCAGGAAGGCGATCGCTATACGTTCGGCGACGTCAGCGTGGAAAGCACCATTCCTGAAGTCGATTCGAAGTCGCTGGAATCGGCGGTCGAAACCCACAAGGGCGACGTCTACAACGCCAAGGACGTCGAGGATTCGATCGTCGCGTTGACCGAGAAGGTCGCGGGTTCGGGTTATGCCTTCGCTCAGGTGACGCCGCGCGGCGACCGCGATTTCGAGAACCACACCATTTCCGTCGTCTACACCATCGACCAGGGCACCAAGGCCTATGTCGAGCGCATCGAGATCCGCGGCAACGACCGCACGCGCGACTATGTCATCCGTCGCGAATTCGATGTCAGCGAAGGCGATGCCTTCAACCAGGTTCTCATCCAGCGCGCGAAGAAGCGGCTGGAAGCCCTTGATTATTTCCAGTCTGTCGACATCTCGACGGTCCCCGGCTCGGCGCCTGACCAGGTCGTCCTGGTGGTCACCGTTGTCGAGAAGTCGACCGGCGAATTCTCGGTCGGCGCTGGTTATTCCACTGGCGGCGACACGCCCGGCCCGTCGATCGAAGGCTCGATCACGGAACGCAACTTCCTCGGACGCGGCCAGTACATCAAGCTGTCGGCCGGCGGCGGCAAGCATTCGCGCGACTTTGCTGTTTCCTTCACTGAGCCGTATTTTCTCGGACGGCGCATCGCGGCCGGCTTCGACATCTACAAGTCGACCCGGGAATACAGCCACTACGATACAGACGTTACTGGGGCGACCGTCCGCTTCGGCCTGCCGATCACTGGCAGCGTCTCGACGCAGCTGGCCTATAACATCTCCCAGGAAAAGTATTCGTACCCGGACAATTGCTTAACCGGCGGCGCGCTGGACCCCACAAAATGCGACGTATCTCCGGCGATCCAGGCTGGCATTGCCGAGAGTCCGTGGCTCAAGTCTTCGGTCAGCCTTGGATTGGTTTACAACACCATCGACGACATGAAGAACCCGCATGAGGGTCTGTACGTCACCGGCACGACCGAGTTTGCCGGTCTTGGCGGCGATGCCAAGTGGGTGAAGGTGACCGGGCGCGCCAGTGTTTACCAGACCTTGTCAGAGCAGCTTGATCTGGTGGGCCTGGTTTCGGGCGGCGCAGGCTATCTTGCGGCCTATGGCAGCAACGATCTGCGTGTCTTTGACTATTTCCAGAGCAACGACCGTATGATCCGCGGTTTCGAGTATGGCGGTATTGGCCCTGTGGCTAGCGGAGGCAGCGGCGACCATCTCGGTGGCACGACCTACTTCAATGCCTCGGCTGAAGCGCAGTTCCCGCTGCCGGTCATTCCGGAGAGCTTCGGCCTGCGGGGCGCTGTCTTTGCGGATGCAGCGACGCTCTATGGCAACAACCTTGTCGGTGTCGATTCGTCCTCAACGGGCATGAAGCTCCGTGCTTCGGTCGGTGTGGGCCTGATGTGGGCTTCGCCGTTCGGCCCGATCCGCATCGACTACGCGATCCCGGTCAAGAAAGAGTCGACTGACAACGTTCAGGAATTCAACTTCGGTATCGCGACCCGCTTCTAATTTTGTGGTTGCGATGGTTCCGGGCCGGATGACGGCCCGGAGTGGACCGATCCAACCCAGCTGGATATTACTTCTGGAATGACCGATCCGGTGTTCTTCGCGCCTTCACGCCGGTACACGGCAGGCGAGGTCGCGAATCTGACCGGCGCCAGCTTGTTCGATTCCGATCAGGCCGAAATTGCCATCGAGGCGCTGGCTCCCGCCAACGAGGGTGGCAACGGCGCGCTCGTCTTTGTCGACGGCAAGCGCAATTTCGCCTTGATGCCGTCGCTCAGGGCGGCCGCGGTGCTATGCCCCGCCGATTTTGCCAGCAAGGCGCCGCCGGGCATCGCAGTGCTCATGCATCCGCGCCCGCAGCAAGCTTTCGCGATGGTCGGGCGCCTGTTGTTTCCGCAGGCTGCGACCCCGGGGCCATTGACCGGAGAGACCGGCATATCGCCCCACGCGTTTATCGACCCATCCGCGCATATCGAGGACGGGGCGATCGTAGAGGCGGGCGCCGTGATCGGTCCCGGCGTATCCATCGGCAGCGGCACGGTTGTTGCGCCCCACGCCGTTGTCGGCCGTTCCTGCCAGATCGGCCGCGACGGCTTCATCGGCCCCGGCGTCAGCATTCAATATGCGCTTATCGGCAACCGCGTCATCATCCATGGCGGCGCCAGGATCGGCCAGGACGGTTTCGGCTTTGTCGGCGGCGCCAAAGGGCCTGAACGCGTGCCGCAGATCGGCCGCGTCATCATCCAGGACGACGTCGAGGTGGGTTCCAATTCGACCGTCGACCGCGGCGCCATGTCCGACACCGTCATCGGCCAAGGCACCAAGATCGACAATCTGGTGCAGATCGCCCACAATGTTCGCATCGGCCGCAATTGCATTATAGCCGGGCTTTCGGGTATTTCCGGTTCCGTCGTCGTCGGCGACAATGTCACCATGGGCGGCGGTGTCGGCCTCGCCGATCATCTGACCATCGGGCCAGGAGCCAAGCTTGCTGCGAGAAGTGGATTCATGAACAACGTGCCGGCAGGCGAGGTCTGGGGAGGTTACCCGGCACAACCCATGGCGGAAGCCATGCGTGAGATAGCGATGCTGCGCAGGATGGCCAGGACGCGCAAGCAAGGCGACGGAAATGGCTGATACGGTGGCAACCTCACTCGACGCGGTCGACATCATGGGGCTTATGAAGCTCCTGCCGCATCGCTATCCGTTCCTGCTGATCGATCGCATCGTCGACATTGACGGCGACGAGTCCGCTGTCGGCATCAAGAACGTGACCATCAACGAGCCGCATTTCCAGGGCCACTTTCCCCAGCAGCCGGTCATGCCCGGGGTGCTCATCATCGAGGCCATGGCCCAGACCGCGGGCGCGATCTGCATTCGCAGCCTCAACACCGAGAAGCCGTCGCTGGTTTATTTCATGACCATCGACAACGCGAAATTCCGCAAGCCGGTCGTTCCGGGCGATCAGCTCAGGATCCACGTCAAAAAGATCAAGAAACGCGGCAACCTGCTGAAATTCGCCTGCGAGGCGATGGTCGACGGCGCAAAAGCCGCCGAAGCCGAGGTTTCGGCCATGATGGTTACCGGCTGACGGTTCGAAATGCTCATGAAAGTCGCGACATCCATCCATCCTTCCTCGGTCGTCGAAGAAGGAGCCAGGCTCGGCGAAGACGTCCGTATCGGACCCTTCTGCCATGTCAGCGCCGATTCGATCATCGGCGACCGCGTCGAACTGGTAAGCCATGTGTCGGTGATGGCCGCCACGTCCATCGGGGCCGGGACAAAGGTCTATCCAATGGCGACGCTCGGCGCGCCGCCGCAAAACACCAAGCACAAGGGCGGTCGCACCACTCTGGTCATCGGAGCGAATTGCACCATTCGTGAAGGCGTTACAATGCATGTCGGCACCGACACCAGCCGTGGCGAGACGACTGTCGGCGACAACGGCAACTTCCTCGCCTACGCCCATATCGCCCATGATTGCGTCGTCGGCAAGAATGCCACCTTCGCCAATGGCGCGACACTGGGCGGACATTGCGAGATCGGCGACAACGTCTATATCGGCGGCCTGACCGCCGTTCATCAATTCGTGCGCCTCGGCGACAATGTGTTCATCGGCGGCTGCTCGGCGGTCGTTGGCGACGTCATTCCTTATGCCATCGCCGCCGGCAACCGCGCCAAGCTGCGTGGCCTGAACATCGTAGGCCTCAAGCGCTCCGGCCTGCCGCGTTCCGAAATCTACCTGCTGCGCAGGGCCTATAGGACGATCTTCGATCGTTCCCGCACCGTCGGCGAGAATGTGGAGCTCGCCAAGGCCGAGTTCGCCGAGTCGCCAACGGCCATGAAGATCATCGATTTCATCACAAGTCGCGGCAAACGGCACTTTGCCGTCCCATCGCTCAAGGGTGACGGCGACGACGACAGCGGCGATGACGAGGGCTAAGCCTGCCAAGGCAGGGCTCGTACTCGCGCCGGGCTCGAGGGTCGGCATCATCGCCGGTGGGGGCAGCCTGCCCGTCGAGGTTGCCGATGGCCTGGTCAAGCAAGGTTTTGTGCCCTTCGTGATCATCGCCGAGGGTGAGGTCGACCGCGAGGCGGACTTTTCGGCCTACGAGCGGCAGACGCTGGCACTGGAAGATATCGGCCTGCTGCTTCCCTTGTTGAAGCGCAATGGGATCACGCATCTCGTTCTTGCCGGCGAAATCAAGCGCAGGCCGCGTTTGAGCAAGATTCGACCGACACTTGGCTTGCTGGCCATAATACCTTCTGTGATCAGAGCGCTGAGACGCGGCGACGACGGCTTGCTGAAGATGTTGACCCGAGGCCTTGAAGATCGGGGCATTGCGGTGGTCGGCGCGCATGAGGTCGTTCCCGAACTGACGGCCGGCGAAGGCACGTTGACGGCGGCTCATCCAAATCAATCCGACTGGCGCGACATCAAAGCCGGGCGCGCCGCCGCCAAAGCCATCGGCGCGCTCGATATCGGCCAGGCGGCGATTGCGATAGGAGGTCGAGCCATCGCGCTGGAAGGCGTCGAGGGCACTGCCGGCCTGCTCGACAGAACGCGGGAATTGCGCGGCCACGGCAGGCTGGCCGGCAAGGCGCGCGGCGTGCTGGTCAAATGCGCCAAGCCTGGGCAGGAATTGCGCGCCGACTTGCCCTCCATCGGCCCGCAGACGATCGAAGCCGCACATGCCGCCGGGCTGGCCGGCATTGCGCTGGAAGCCGGCCACTCCCTAATTCTCGAAGGTCCGGAAACGCTGGCGCGCGCCAATGCTCTCGGCCTGTTCATCGTTGGCCTGCCCGCTATGGAGGCTGCCAATGGGGAGCCGGCTAATGGTCTCTGACAAGCCGCTCAAGCTTGCGATCGTCGCCGGCGAGGAATCCGGCGATCTGCTCGGCGCCGACATCGTGCGGGCGCTCGAGCGCACGACGGGCCGCAAGGTGCAGCTCGTCGGCATTGGCGGCCGCCACCTGCAGCAACTGGGGCTGACCCCACTCTTCGACGGCGGCGAGATCGCGCTGATGGGCTTCAGCGCGGTGCTGCGCGACCTGCCGCGGCTGATGCGCCGCATCAGCCAGACGGCGGCGACCATCGCGGCCGAGCGGCCCGATTGCCTGATCACCATCGACAGCCCGGACTTTTCGCTGCGCGTGGCGAAGAAGGTGCGCGCGGCAGCACCCGCCATTCCGATCGTCCATTATGTCTGCCCGAGCGTATGGGCTTGGCGGCCGGGCAGGGCGGTGGCGATGAAGCCCTATGTCGATCACATCCTCTGCATACTGCCGTTCGAGGTGAAGGCGCTCGCTCGTCTTGGCGGACCGCCGGGAACTTATGTCGGCCACCGGTTGACGCGGGATCCGGGCGTGCTAGGCGCCGCCGCGGTGCAGAGCCAGCCGCGCGATCTCACCGACGGCCGCGTCAAGACGGTGCTAGTGCTGCCCGGCTCACGCCGCGGCGAGGTGCGGCGGCTGATCGAACCCTTCGGCAAGGCGATGTCGGCGCTGCGCCAGCGCGGCCACCGCCTGCGCTTGCTGTTGCCGACGGTGCCGCATGTCGCCGAGCTGGTGAAGGCCTCGGTCGCGAGCTGGGATGACAAGCCGGAAATCATCACCGAGCCGGAGCGCAAATGGCAGGCCTTCGGCAAGGCCGATGCGGCGTTGATCGCGTCCGGGACGGTTTCGCTGGAACTGGCGCTCGCAGGCGTTCCGATGATCTCCTGCTACAAGCTCGACCCGATCGCGCGCCAGCTTCTGCAGCATATGGTGACGACGTGGTCGGCGCTGCTGCCCAATTTGATATCCGATCGCGCGCTGGTGCCGGAATTCTACGATCAGTATGTCCGGCCGGAAAACCTGGCGCGGCAGCTGGAAGCGCTGTTTGCCGACACCGGCATGCGCGCCTGGCAAAAGGCGGGCTTTGCCGAGATTGCCCGGCGCATGGCGAGCGAGCGGCCCTCGGGCGAGATCGCCGCCGAGGTGGTGATGGGGTGCATAAAGAGAGCGAATAGGGAGTAGCGAATAGCGAATAGGGCTGTGTCGGCTTCGCCCGTTTCCCCTATTCGCTACTCCCTATTCGCTATTCGCTCAATTACCTTTTCGCAATCGGCACGTAATCGCGTTCCGGCTGATGGGCTTCGGCCACCGCGTCTACAAGAACTACGATCCG
>NZ_VFWS01000092.1:0-21462 GCF_006443065.1 Mesorhizobium sp. B1-1-5
GAGTAGGGGAGTAGGGGAGTAGGGGAGTAGGGGAGTAGGGGAGTAGGGGAGTAGGGGAGCCACTTCCGGGGTGCCGTTTTGCGGCAACCTAACATACTCCCTTACTCCCCTATTCCCTTACTCCCCTGGATCTACATCTTGTCGATCACCGACTGCACCCCTTCCGTCGGCGCGTCGACCGACGAGCCGGCCACCATGATGGCTGCGACGATCGCCTCAGGGTCGTCGACCACCAGCGGCTTCACGCGATGCGCGGTGTGGATGAACCCCTCGGCCGACATGTGCTCGATCAGCGCCAGCATCGGGTCCCAGAAACCCTTGATGTTGGCGAAGACCATCGGCTTGCGGTGGTGGCCAAGCTGCGCCCAGGTCATGATCTCGACGATCTCTTCGACCGTGCCGATGCCGCCCGGCAGCGCCACAAAGGCGTCGGATTTTTCGAACATGCTATGCTTGCGCTCGTGCATGTTGTCGGTGATCAAGAGTTCGTCGAGCTTGTCGAGCGCGGTCTCGGTCGCCTCCTTGGTGATCAGGAAGCGCGGGATGATGCCGGTGACCTTGCCGCCGGCCTTGAGCGCGCCGTCGGCGACAGCGCCCATGATGCCCTTGGTGCCGCCGCCATAGATGAGGCGCAACCCGGATTTGGCAAGCGAGCGGCCAAGTGTGTGGCCGGCCTTGATATAGGCCTCGTCGCGGCCCGGAGACGAGCCGCAATAGACGCAGACGGATCGAATCGTGTTCATGGCGATGATTGGTGATGGGGACGGTCGGCGGGGTCAAGCCCGCGGACGGGCTTTTTCTTGTCGGACTCGGGAAAACACGCTAGACCGGGCGTTAGGTGGCTAAGGGGGCAATACGGAATTATGGCGATCAATCCTTCTAAGGCGTTCTTGTTCGCGGCGGGCGGCGTTGTCGCCGTCGCGGCCGTCGCCTATGGCTCGGGTGCGCTCGATCCTTACATCGACAGCCAGAAGCCGGCGCAGGTCGCGACGCTGCCGCAGACCGATGCAAAACCGGCTGAATCCTCGAGCACGAGCACGGAGGCGCGTGTGCCCCAGGCTCCTTCAAACACTATGGCTCCGGCGAACACGATGGCCCCAGCCAACACCATGGCGCCCGCCAATAAGATGGCGCCGGCCAACAATGCGGCAGCCCCTGCCGCCCAGGCGCCCGCGGCCGGTCCGACACTGCCGACCTTCGATGTCGTGCGCGTCGAGGGCAATGGCTCGATCGTCGTTGCCGGCAACGCCGCGCCAAACGCCAAGGTCGAGATTTTGAATGGGGGCACGGTGCTCGGCTCGACCGAGTCCGGACCCGACGGCGCCTTCGCCATCGTGCTCGACGAGCCGCTGAAGCCCGGCGACTATACAATCACGCTGCGCCAGACGGTTGGCGGCATTGCCGTTGCCTCTGCCCAGACCGCCGTCGTGTCGGTGCCGCAGAGCCCGACCGGGCAGGTGCTGGCCATGGTCGAAGAGCCGGGCAAGGCCTCGCAACTGATCACCGTTCCTGAGGCCGAGAGCAAGCCGGCGGCGCCGGCCGCGACCGATCAGGCAGCGGCGTCCGCGACCCAGGCACCGACCGCGCCGGCTGCAACCGACACGGCCTCGGCGCCAGCCGTGACCGCGCCGGCCGCCACAGACCAGGTGACCGCGCCGGCTGCGGCCGCCGCGGCGGAGCCCAAGATCGCGGTCGAAGCGGTCGAAATCGACGGCAGCAAGATCTTCGTCGCCGGCACGGCCGATCCCGGCCGCAAGGTGCGCGCCTATGCCGACGCCATCCTGCTCGGCGACGCCAAAACTTCGGCCGACGGGCATTTCCTGATCGAAGCGACGCGCGACATTCCGGTCGGCAGCTACACTATCCATGTCGACGGCCTGGACAATGATGGCGTCAAGGTCGTCGCCCGCGCTGCCGTCCCGTTCGAGCGCGAGCCCGGCGAGTCGGTCGCCGCCGTCGCCCCAAGCGGGACCAAGCCGGCCGAGACCAAGACCGCCGAAATCACGACCGACACAGCAACGGCCGAAGCGGCCAAGCCCGCCCCGGCCGCCGGGGGCGCTGCCAAGGTTGCTGAGGCGACGCCCTCGACCGACGTGCCCGAAACAGTCGCGCCAAAGCTCGAACATGCCGACAGCGCCGTCATCATCCGCCGCAACGACACGCTCTGGCGCATCTCGCGCCGCGTCTACGGCCATGGCACGCGCTTCTCGACGATCTATCTGGCCAACAAGGACCAGATCCGCGATCCCGATCGCATCTGGCCGGGCCAGGTGTTCAAGGTGCCCTCGACTTCGAAGGAAGGCGAGGCCGCCGACATGAAGGCCTTGGGCGAGCAGATGACAGGCGCGCCGGCGAAGACGGAGTAGGCGATTAGCTAATCTCCCCCACGAGGAGGGAGATTACGCTGCTACCCATGCGCCTAGCTTGCCCTCCCATCGTTCATCGTCTATCGCCGATGAACGATGTCCGAATCCCCCGACACCCGCTGCACCGAAAACCGCGCCATTGCCGCGCGGCTGGCGGCGCTGTCGCATCCGGCGCGCATCGAGATCCTGAAACATCTCTCGGCCAGCCGCTGCTGCTCGTGCCGTGAGGTGGTCGATCACCTCGATCTCGCGCAGTCGACCGTTTCGCAGCATCTGAAGGTGCTGGTCGAGGCCGGGCTCGTCCGTTTCGAGGCCGACCGGCAGCGCTCGCGCTACGCGGTCGACCACGCCGCCCTTGCGGGCGTCTCCGCTTCGCTCACCCAGCTCGTCAACTCCTGCTGCCCCAGCCTCTCACCCATAAGGCAAGACTAGTGGCCGAAAAGACCGTATCCTCCGAAGCCGGCACCCTCACCACCCTGCGCAATCTGTGGCCCTATATGTGGCCGGCCGACCGCGCCGATCTCAGAGCCCGCGTCACCTGGGCGACGCTGCTTCTGGTCGTCGCCAAGGTCACCTTGGTCGCCGGCCCGTATTTCTTCAAATGGGCGACCGATGCGCTGGCCCATGGCTCGAAGACACCGCCGCCGCTGCCATCCTTCCTGCTGGCGCCGGTGGCGCTGGTCATTGCGTATAACGTGCTGCGCCTGATCCAGCTCGGCTTCAACCAGCTGCGTGACGCGCTGTTCGCCCGTGTCGGCCAGTATGCGGTGCGCCAGCTCGCCTTCCGCACCTTCGTCCATATGCATCAGCTGTCGCTGCGCTTCCATCTCGAGCGCCGCACCGGCGGCCTGTCGCGCATCATCGAGCGCGGCACCAAGGGCATCGAGACGATCGTGCGCTTCATCATGCTGAACACGGCGCCGACCATTCTCGAATTCGCGCTGACAGCCGGCATATTTGCCTTCACCTATGGCTGGAAATACGTCGCCGTGGTCGCCGTCACCGTCAGCCTCTATGTCTGGTTCACCGTCAAGGCGAGCGACTGGCGCATCTCGATCCGCCGTGACATGAACGACAGCGACACCGACGCCAACACCAAGGCGATCGACTCGCTGCTCAACTTCGAGACGGTCAAATATTTCACCAATGAGCGCATGGAGGCCGAGCGCTTCGACCGCTCGATGGCACGCTACGAGATCGCCGCGACGAAGACCTGGACCTCGCTCGGCTGGCTTAACTTCGGCCAGGGCCTCATCTTCGGTCTGGGGACCGTCATCGTCATGTGCATGTCGGCGCTGGAGGTGCAGGCCGGCAGGCAGACGGTTGGCGATTTCGTCTTCATCAACGCCATGCTGATCCAGCTTTCGGTGCCGCTCAACTTCATCGGCTTCATCTACCGTGAGATAAGGCAAGGGCTGACCGACATCGAGCATATGTTCGACCTGCTCGACGTGCCCCAGGAGATCGTCGACAAGCCGGATGCCAGGCCTTTGAAGGTCGGGCCCGGCAAGGTCGAATTCCGCGACGTGCATTTCTCCTATGATCCCAACCGCAAGATCCTGAAAGGTGTCTCCTTCGAGGTGCCGGCCGGCAAGACGGTGGCGATCGTCGGCCCGTCCGGCGCCGGCAAGTCGACCATCTCCCGGCTGCTGTTCCGTTTCTACGACGTTCAGGGCGGCAAGGTGCTGATCGACGGGCAGGACATCCGCGACGTCACGCAGGAGAGCCTGCGGGCGGTGCTCGGCATGGTGCCGCAGGACACCGTGCTGTTCAACGACACCATCGCCTACAACATCCGCTACGGTCGCGTCGGCGCCAGCGAGGAGGAGGTGCGCAAGGCGGCCGAGCTCGCCCAGATCGGCCCGTTCATCCAGAAGCTGCCCGAGGGCTACAAGTCGATGGTCGGCGAGCGCGGGCTGAAACTTTCGGGCGGCGAGAAGCAGCGCGTGGCGATCGCCCGCACCATCCTGAAGGCGCCGCCGATCCTGATGCTGGACGAGGCGACCTCGGCGCTGGACACCCAGACCGAGCAGGAGATCCAGGCAGCCCTCGACCTGGTCAGCAAGGGCCGTACCACGATCGTGATTGCTCACCGGCTGTCGACGGTGATTTCGGCCGACGAGATCATCGTGCTGAAGGACGGCCAGATCGCCGAGCGCGGCACCCATGCGGCGCTGCTTGCCAAGCACGGCCTCTACGCCTCGATGTGGGACCGCCAGCGCGAAGCAACCGAAGCCGAGGAGCGCCTGCGCATCGCCCGCGAGAGCGACGAGTTTGGGGTTATTGTGCGCAGGAGGACTTCGGAGGTGAGCTAGCTGTGGCTCTTCCTTCTCCCCTTGTGGGAGAAGGTGGCCGCGAAGCGGCCGGATGAGGGGTGCTGAGCGGAGTGAGACGCTGGCGTTCCCTGGAACACCCCTCATCCGTCTCGGCGCTATCGCGCCGATCCACCGCCCGGCCCTTCGCAGGCTCAGGGCGTTCGAAGCTCGAAAAGCCAAGCAATTGGCTTTTCGTCCGCTAACGCGGACCGCTTCTCACCCCACAAGGGGAGAAGGGAAGGACAAAAATTCCCCTTGACCTCAACCTACCTTGAGCTTGCAAACCCATCCCCGAGCCACCAGCCAACAACACTTCCAAATCGGAGATGGATGAAAAATGAGCAGCAACAATCACCGCACCGGCAGCGTGTTCCGGGTCGACAAATTCGTCGTGCCGGCGCAAGCGCGCGACGAAATCCTCAGCAAGGCCAGGATGACGCATGAATTGCTGCGCCAGCAGGAGGGTTTTGTGCAGGACTTCCTGCTCGAGCAATTCTCCGGCCCGGGCGAGTTCAACCTCGTCACCATGGTCGAGTGGGAAAGCCAGGCCGCGGTCGACAAGGCGGTGCCGATCGTCAAGGCCGCGCATGAGCGCATCGCCTTCAGCGCCCAGGAAACCATCGCGCGCCTCGGCGTCAAGGCCGACATAGCCAACTATCGGCGCGTGCCCGAACTATAGGAAGGCCACCCGGCTCCGGGCACCGAAACAGCGGCGCTCAGCACCTGGCCGGTGCGGGCGTCGCTCACCATGTTTTCGAACCCGCGCCATTCGGCGGCGGCGATGAACAACGTCCTGCCGTCGGCGCCGCCCAGCATGCAGGCAAAGCAGCCGCGATCGACCTCAACCCTGTCGATTTTCTCGCCTCCCTCGCGCACCCTGACACAGTGCCGGTTCGGCACGTCGGCATACCAGACGCAGCCCTCGGCATCGATGCAGATGCCATCGGGATAATCGTTCCCGAGATCGGCCCAGACGCGACGGTTGGAAAGGCCGCCATCGGTGGCGACATCGAAGGCGGTCAATCGGTTGGCGTGGGATTCGGCGACGATCAGTGTCTTGCTGTCCGGCGTCACCGCCATGCCGTTGGCGAAGGCGATATCCTCGGCGACCTGCCGCACGCCGCCGTCCGCTGCGACCAGCACGATCGTGCCCGGTCCGAAATGCTCGCCCGGCGCCGGCGCCGGCCCGCCGCCATTGACATAGATGTTGCCGCGCCCATCGACGACGATCTCGTTCCACGGGTTCTTCGACAGATGCCTCAGATCGGCATGGGTGACGAGCGTCTCGCCTGCCTTCTGCCTCAGCAGCAGGCCTTCCCGGCCCGAGACCACCAGAAGCCGGCCATCCGGCAACCAGTCGATCGAATAGGGCAGGACGGCCGGCACGGTAAGCATCACCTCGCTCCGGCCATTTTCGTCCACCGCGACGATCTCGCCGGTACCCCAGTTGCAGAGCCAGAGCCGGCCGTCATGCCAGCGCGGCGACTCGCCGAAGGCGAGGCCTGTTGTCACGACCTTGGCACTCATTGCAGACGGTTTCGGCGAAGGCATTGGCGGGCTCCCTGGGTGTCTTCTCGCCAAGGACGTGTGACGGAGCCGAGTTCCTACATACGGAGCAAAGGTTAGGCTTGCGTGCCGGCGTTGCTGCCTCCCCCATTGTTGCGTTGCGGGGAAGGGGGCTTTCCGCTATTGAGGCGCATCCTGAAACAGGGACCGCCCCAAGCCCTATGACGCTTCTCGACTCGGTCAAGAATACATTCGTTCCGATCCATCGCGAAGGCTATCCCTTCATCGCCGCCTTCGCCGCGGCGACGCTGTTTCTCGGCTATTTCTCCTCGGTCCTGTTCTGGATCGGACTGATCCTGACCGCATGGTGCATCTATTTCTACCGCGATCCCGAGCGCGTCACCCCGGTCGACGACCGGCTGGTGGTGAGCCCGGCCGATGGCGTGATTTCCGCGGTCGGCCCCGCCGTGCCGCCGAGCGAGCTTGGCCTGGGCTCGGGCGAGATGACCCGCATCTCGGTGTTCATGAACGTGTTTTCCTGCCACATCAACCGCGCTCCGGTGCGCGGCCGGATCACGCGCATCGAGCACAAGCCCGGCAAATTCCTTAACGCCGAGCTCGACAAGGCAAGCGCGGAGAACGAGCGCAACGGCCTGGTCATCGACAGCCCGAACGGCACGATTGCCGCTGTCCAGATCGCCGGCCTTGTGGCACGGCGCATCGTCTGCTGGGCCGAGATCGGCGGTACGATCGCGATCGGCGAGCGTTTCGGCTTGATCCGCTTCGGCTCGCGCGTCGACGTCTTCCTGCCGTCGGGCGCCGTGCCGCGCGTCGCGGTCGGCCAGACGGCGGTCGGCGGCGAGACCGTGCTTGCCGAATTCGGCGGCACCGCGGTCACGCCCTTAGTCAGGGTTTCCTGAGCGTTGGGCGCGCCGTTCAAGAAATTCGAGGCCCATGCCAGCGGCGGTCCGCGCATCCGCGAGATCCCGATGCGCATGGTGCTGCCCAACCTGGTCACCGTGCTTGCCATCTGCGCCGGCCTTTCCGGCATCCGCTTCGCCTTCGAGAACCGCTTCGAGATCGCTGTGGTCATGGTGTTGCTTGCCGCCTTCCTCGACGGCATCGACGGGCGACTGGCACGCATGCTGAAGGCGACCTCGAAATTCGGCGCCCAGATGGATTCGCTGGCCGATATCGTCAATTTCGGCGTGGCGCCGGCCCTGGTTCTCTACGCCTTCCTGCTCGACCGCGCCGGCTCGCCGGGCTGGATCGCCGCACTTCTCTTCACAATCGCTTGCGGCATGCGGCTGGCCCGCTTCAATGTTCTGGCCGACGACGCCGAGCAGCCGGCCTGGCAGACCGAATATTTCGTCGGCGTGCCGGCCCCCGCGGGTGCTGTGCTGGTCATGCTGCCGCTCTATCTTTATTTCCTGCGGCTCGGTCTGGAGCCCAGCCGGCCGGCCGCCTTCGTCGCCACCGGCTTCACCGTGCTGGTCGCTTTTCTTCTGGTCAGCCGCCTGCCGGTCTACTCGGGCAAGAGCGTCAAGGTGCCGGGCGACAGGGTGCTGCCGGTCATCCTGGGCGTGGTGCTCTACATTCTCTTGCTGATGACGTATCCCTGGTACACGCTGACGGCTTCCGTCGCTGGGTACCTGCTTTTCCTGCCGTTGTCGGTGCGCGCCTATTCCAAGCGGGCCATGCGCGAAGGCGAGAAGGTGCCGCCGTCGGATATCGGGTAGCGCTGCGCCCTAGGCCGCCGCACTCAGCCCCAGCCTGTCGATCGCCAGCTTGCGCGCCGAGATATAATCCGTCTTGCCCGAGCCCAGCACCGGGATCTCTTCCACCTTGATGATGTCGTTGGGCACCATCAGCTCGGCCGCGCCGGCTTTCTTGCCGAACTGGCGCAGCTCCTCGGCATTGGCGTCGTCGGCGGTGGTGACCAGCACGATGCGCTCGCCGCGCCTCTTGTCGGGCACTGCCACCGCCGCGTGGCGCTCTTCCGGCCATAGCGACTGCACCAGCATCTCGACGGCGCCCAGCGACACCATCTCGCCGGCGATCTTGGCGAAGCGCTTGGCCCGCCCGCGTATGGTGATGAAGCCCTCGCGGTCGACCGAGACGATGTCGCCGGTGTCGTGCCAGCCTTCCAGCCGCTGCAATTCGCCGGGACGGTCGGCGGTCATATAGCCCATCATCATGTTCGGTCCGTCGAGCCACAGCCGGCCGCCCTCGGCGATGCCTTCGACCGGCTCCAGCTTCATGCGGATCGCTGGCAGCGGCCGCCCGACTGTGCCGTCGCGGCCGTGGATGGCGGTGTTCACCGCCACCACGGGCGCGGCCTCGGTCAGCCCGAAGCCTTCGACGATCGAAGCCTGGAAACGGTCGCGATAGGTGCGCCGCGTCTCCGGCTTCACCGCTTCGGCGCCGGCCACGACGAAGCGCAGGCTGGAGAAGTCGCCGTCCTTGGCGGTGCGCGCGTAATTAGCGAGGAAAGTGTCGGTGCCGAACATCACGGTCGGCTTCACCTTGCGGGCGATCTCGGGGATGATCTTGTAATGCAGCGGCGAGGGGTAGAGGAACAGCTTAACGCCCAGCACCAGCGGCAGGATGGTGCCGCCGGTCAATCCGAAGGAATGGAACACCGGCAGCACATTGAGCAGGATGTCGGCCGGCGAGACGGAGACGCGCGCCTCGGCCTGCATGACATTGGCAAGCAGGTTGCGGTTCGACAGCACCACCGCCTTCGGCGTGCCTTCCGAGCCGGAGGTGAACAGGATGACAGCGGGCTTCGCGGCTTGCTGCCGCTGCAGCGGCAAACGCCACAGAAGCGCTGCGGCGACCTTGTCCAGGGTCGTCACATTGGCGCGCACATCTTCCAGCCACAGCATCTTGGCGCCACCCGCCTCGACCGCGGCGACGATGTCGTCGATGCCGGCCTTTTCGATGAAGGCGCGGGACGAGATCACGGTGCGGATCACAGCGGTGCGGACCGCCGCGGTCACGCTCGCCGGGCCGGCGGTGTAGTTGATCATCGCCGCTACGCGGTCCGCGGAGATCAGGCCGACGAAGGTAAGCACCACGCCATTAGCATTGGGCAGCAGCACGCCGACTGCTTCGCCGGGCGAGGTCGCCGCCTCGAAATGGCGGCCGAGCACGCGCGCGCCGATGAACAGCTTGCGGTAGCTGAGCGAACCGGAAATCACATCCTCGATGATCGGCCGCGAAGGGCCGATGCGGTCGGCGGCGTCGCGCATGGCGAGGAAGAGCCCGCGATCGAGATTGGTGCCGTAAAGCCGCGCCTCGGCGAACCGGTCGAACAGCGCGTTGGTGTTGGACGCCATGTCGGGGTTGCGCGCCACCAGCTCGGCGATGGTCATCGGCTCCAGCACACTCATCGAAAGCCGCGGGAACCAGTGGCGCGGCGCTTTCTCCTTCGGCGTCAGCGACACCGGCAGGTCGCGCGTGCCGGCAACGAAGATCGGCACGATGCGCGCGTCGGCCTGCATGGCGATGCGCGTGATGGCGCGAAACAGCCTGAAGGACTTGACGTCCGGCTCGACATCGTCCGGCAGGTAGACGGCAAGCCGCCCCTTGCCCTTCAGCACACGCACCAGCCGGCGGCTGACGAAGATATGCTCGGCGTTGAAGGCGATGGTGCGGGCTAGCTCACGCCATGGCTCCAGCCACGGCGAGCGCGCCGAAGCCTCGTCCAGGATATGCAGCGTGTCGTCGGGAAGCAGCGACAGCATCAGCGCCGGCTCGATGCGCGACTGGTGCCAGATGACATAGATGACCGGCGTCTTCGCGCTGCGGGCAATGCGGATGCGGTTGTCGGCGATGCGGTAGGCGAGCTTGAACGGCACATAGAGCAGCGCCTGGGTGAAGCGCAGGTCGAGCCGGAACCGCTCGATCACGGCGATCAGCAGCCAGGCAAGGACAATGCCCGCCAGCAGCGCTAGGGTCAGGATCATGCCGCTCTCTCCCAGTCTCCTCCAGGACGCGGCTCTTGGCGACCGCTTCGGCGGCAGAGGGTAGCGGAAGTGCGGGCAAGGTCAATGCGGGGTCGGAGAGCTTTCCCTTCTCCCCTTGTGGGAGAAGGTGGATCGGCGCGCAGCGCCGAGACGGATGAGGGGTGTTGGAAGAAATGAGGCGCTGGAAAATCCAGCCCTTGAGGCGCTTAGCTTGCGACGCCGCGCTCCGTCCAACACCCCTCATCCGACCGAGCTTCGCTCGGCCACCTTCTCCCACAAGGGGGAGAAGGGGAAGAACCGCGCTACGCCGCCTTCAATCTCCCGCTGATGAAGCGGAACTCCTGGCTCTTGCCGCCATAGCCATAGGCCGCCGCCGGCACTTCGTGCACGAAAGCGTAGCTTTCCTCATGCACGCCGCCCAGCAGCCGTCCGAAAGCCTCGAAGATCGCCTTGAGGTAGGCTTCGAGCTCGAGCTTGGTGTTGGTGCCGTCGACGACCTTGATATCCAGCCAGAATGTGCTGATGCCGTGCTCGGCCAGCGACTTGCCGCCGGCGAACCAGTGCTGCGGATCGATAAAGTTGACGGCGACCGCGGTGATCGTGGGATCCTTGCGCAACAGCTTCGCAGTAATGTCAGTAGCCTCCCTGGCGATTGCCGCGGACAGCTTGGCGTCCGACTTGCCGGTGACGCTGATGTTGATAATCGGCATTTTTCTATCCTCCGAGTTGGGGCGCCTCGCGCCGTTGATGGGAGGAGCTTGCCACCGGCGTAACGTCAATAAAATCGAATTGTTTTTGATAAATAGTTCGATATCATCGAAGTATGGAAACGCTCGATCCAGATCTTCTGAAAACCTTCCTTGCCTTTGTCGATGGCGGCTCGCTCGCCAAGGCCGCATCTACCGTCGGCCGCACGCCGTCGGCGGTGACCGCGCAAATGCAGAGGCTGGAGGAGATCGTCGGCGAGCAATTGCTCACTCCGCAGGGCAGGGGACGCGGGCTGACCCCGGCCGGCGAGGACCTTGTCGGCCATGCGCGGCGCATCCTTGCCGTCCACACCGAGGCGTGGCTGGCGCTAAAGGGTGCGCGCGCCGGCGGCCGCATCGCCATCGGCACGACGCAGGATTTCGCGGATCAGGGCCTGCCGGATCTGCTCCGGGCCTTCGCCGCCAGCCATCCGCGCGTCAGGGTCGAGCTCCGCGTCGGTCGCTCCCTGGAGCTCGGGTCGGCACTGCAGGCGGGCCAGCTCGACCTCGCGATCACCATGCGCCATGCCCCATCGCCGGATGAAGCGGCCCTGATCAGCGAGCCGATGCTGTGGCTCTGCTCGGAAAAAGGCCTGGCGGCGCGGAAGGAAGCGCTGCCGCTGGCCCTGCTCGATCCCTATTGCGGGTTCAGGGAGGCGGCGCTCAATGCGCTCGACGCAGCCGGCCGCCGCTATCGCATCGCCGCCGGCAGCGCCAGCCTTGCCGGCCTGCGCGCCGCGGTCGACGCCGGCATCGCGCTGACGCCGCGCACCCGGCGTTTCGCCCATTCCGGCATCGTCGAGGCATCTGCCGATTTCGACCTCCCGCCGCTGCCGATGGCCGACTTCGCCATTCGGCTCGGCCGCGAAGCCGCGCGTCCCGCGCGGGATCTGGCGGAGCTGCTTGCTGGCGGGCTGGCCCTTCCGTCCTGAGGCCGGTCGCCCAAAGAAAAAGCCGACCTTTTTGAGGGTCGGCTTCTAGTCGGACGGGTCGAGGGGTTTGGGGGGACTTGGGGGGTGACCCGTCGATCCAATAATGCTCCACGCGAATGATGGTTCCGTGACCGGCGAAATATTTTTACGAGGCCGCCGATTTCGCCCTTAGCCAGTCGCGTCCGGCATGCGCGAAAACTGCGCAAAGCACGATGGCGCCGCCGATGATGCTGGCCATCGGTGGGAGTTCGCCGAGAAACAGCAGCGCAAACAGGATGGCGAACGGCACCTCTGCGGAACCGAGCAGTCCGGCTTCCGCCGACGGGATCAGCCGCGAGCCTTCCGTCCACAGGATCGAGGCAAGCGCGAAGGAGCAGCCGAATGTGGCAAGCAGCACCACGTCGCGCGTCGAGACGGCCAGCGGATCGGTCACGAACCAGCCGAGCACGAAAAGCAGGAAGGCCGAGACAGCGCCCGCCCAGACGACCGGCGAGTCGCGAAAAGCGCGCACCATGATCATGTAGAGCGCGCTGCCGGCGGTCATCAGCAGCGCCAGTGCGTCGCCGAACAGGTGCCCGTTGCCGAGGCCGGCGCCCACCATGATGGCGACGCCGCAAAGCGATACGGCCGCCGCGATCATCGTCTGCAGCCGGAATTTTTCCCGCACCAGAAGGAAGGCGAGCAGTGCGGCGATGAAGGGCGAGGTCGCGTAGATGACCGCGACATTGGCGACAAAGGTAAATTTGAAGGCCGAGATGAAGGCGATGCTGGCCGCGGCGCCCTCGACCGCAAGCAGCCAGCCGCGCCAGCCGAGTTTCAGGCTTTCGCGCCCGCCCGAGCGGCGCCGGCGCCACAGCACGTAGAAGCTGATCAGGATCGAGCCGAAAAAACCGCGCCAGCAGGTGATCGTCAGCGGATCGGCATGGATCGACTTGGTCAGCACGCCGGTGAGCGCGAAGGCGATCGCCGATGCCGACACCAGGACGATGCCGAGCGTGCGCTCGGCCGCCACGTCGGCCGCGGCAGGCGCAAGCTTTTCCGGCATGTCGAGCGTGTCCGTCATGATGCCAGCCTACCCAGTTCCTGCTGACAGCCTTCTGTCATCAGGCCTGCTCCCGTTTGCGGAAATGCTCGTTGCCGACGATGAGCAGGCCGGCGCCGACGATCAGCGCCGCGCCCATGAACACTTCCATGCGCGGCAGGTCGCCCCAGATGGCGTAGCCCAGCGCGAAGGCCCAGACCAGCGAGGTGTACTCGAATGGTGCCACGATCGACACCGGCGCGCGCTTCATGCCCTCGAACAGCATGTATTGCGCCACGCCGCCGAGCGCGCCGACGCTGACGAGCAAGAGAAACTGCGTTCCGTCGGGCGTGTGCCACCAGATCAGCGCCGGCACGGCCGAAAACAGCAGGAAATAGAAATTGTTGAGCACGAGCTGGATCGTCGTGCGCTCCTGCATGGCGGTCTTGCGCAGCAGCACCACGGCGATCCCCCAAAAGACGGCGGCCGCCAGCACCAGAAGCACCGGCACGGAGAGGCCGAGTCGCGTCGGATCGCAGGCGATGAAGACGCCGACGAAGCCGATGAACACCGCGATCCAGCGCAGCAGCGGCACCGTCTCGCCCAGGATCAGCACGGACAGCACAGTAACGATGATCGGCGCGGCGTAATAGATGGTGGTGAGCTCTGCAAGCTGCAGCGAGCGCGCGGCGTTGTAGTAACAAAGCCAGGCGGCGAGCGTGAAGGCGCTGCGCACCAACATCGGCTTGACGATCGGCGAATCCATCGTATCGGCGAACAGCCGCCTGCCGCCGATCGCGCCGCAGGCGAGGAGCACGGTGATCGAGCGGACGAACATGATCTGCCAGACCGTCATGCCGACGACCAGAAGCTTGATCGAGGCATCCTGCGCCGAAAACAGGAAATAGGCGGCGGCCGTGAACAGGATGCCGGCCAGCACCCTTTCGCGGCTTTCCAGGATGACGACATCGGCCATGTGGGCTCAGCGTGTTCGCGTGAGGCGGTTCCGCCCCAGTCGGGACCGTTGCTCAAGCTATAGGGGCGAAAGCTTGCACGGCGCTGCTCCAGCGCGGCGCTTGCGTTGGCGCAGGTCTTTCGCTTGAACCGGTCGGAACTCCTACTGTGTCGCCTGATAAAGCTCGGATGCCGCATCCTTCAGCGCGCGTCGGCCATCGGGCCGCAGATACATCATGTGGCCGCCCTCGACGACGTCGAGCCGGATCGGCTTGGCGTCTGATAGCGAAGGAAGCTGGTTCACCAGATAGCGCGAGGCGAGATAGGGCGTGACGAGATCGGTATAGCCGTTGACGATGACGACGCCGAGCGCCGGGTTGAGCGAGCGCGCCCGCTGCAGGTCGTTCATCACGCCGGCATAGCCCTGGCCTGATGTGCCGTAATCCCAGCTGCGGCTGACCTCGCCATTGAGCAGCCGGTAGCTGACATCGGTGCGGTAGTTGAGCTCGTTTCGCGCATAAGCGACGAAGGCGGAGGTCAGCACCGGAACGCTGCGGTCGAGCACCGGGTCGGGGCCGGCCTCACGGGCGCTTTGCGGTGCGATGTCGGCAGTGCCGATGGTGGCGTCGTAGGGGCTCAGAACCTTGCCGGTGGCGCGCTGGAATTCCTTGGCGAAAAGCCCGATGGGGATGCGGGCGAAATTGCGCTGGACGAGCTCCAGCGGCAGGCCGGTGATCTCCGATACGCGCCCGCTGGCGAGGTTGCCGCCTTGCTCCAGCCCGCTGTTCAGCGCCGTCAGGTAATCGCCGAGCGCATAATGCTCGACCTCGGCCAACCTGTCGCGCAACGCGTCGCCGCTCACGCCGTCGCCCTTCAGCCGCGTTGCCGCCAGCGAAGGCAGCTCCAGCGCCCAGTGCAGCTGGTCGAATTGGTCGGGCCGCACCAGCATGAATTCCAGCGCCGGCGAGATCAGCACGATGCCGCTGGGGCTGAGGCCGACATCCTCCTGCAGCGTGCGGGCAAGCAGCGCGGCGCGAAAGCCGCCATAGCTTTCGCCGGCGAGGAACAGCGGCGATCCGGTGCGGCCGTTCTGCGCCAGATAAAGGCGGATGAAGGCGCCGACCGAGCTGGCGTCGGCATCGACGCTCCAGAATTCCTTCGGCTCGTGCCCAGGCGCCTCGCGGCTGTAACCGGTGCCGACCGGATCGACGAAGACGAGATCGCTCATGTCGAGCCAGCTGTCGGGATTGTCGACGAGCTTTTGCGGCGGCGGCAGGAACTCGCCGTCGGCGGCGGTCTCGACGATGCGCGGCCCGATCGCGCCGATATGCAGGTAAGCCGACGCTGCACCGGGCCCGCCGTTGAAGACAAAGGTGATCGGCCGCTCCTTCGCCGGGGCGGGCGATTGCTGCGTGTAGGCGACATAGAAGATCTCGGCCGTCACCTCGCCCTTGCCGGATAGGAGCGACAGCGTGCCGGCCTTGGCCTGGTAATCCAGCTTGCGCCCGCCGAGCGTGATCGAATGCTCTGTCACCTGCGGCGGCGGCAACAGCGACAGCACGCCGCCGGTCGGGGCTGGACGCTCGGGTGCTTCGGCGAAGGCCGGCTGGGCGAAGGCGGCGAGCGCCAGGAAGACGAGGGAGACGAGCTTGGATCGCATGGAGGCTCCGGAAATGGTCTCGGAATAGGTATGGCTTGGGAGTGTGAAGTCAAAACAACAATCGCAAACGTTGCGATCCTTCGCGCCCCCCTCTGCCCTGCCCGTCCTCCGCAGCAGCTACGCTGCCGCTTCGGAGGGTAAACCGGGCATCTCCCCCTCAAGGGGGGAGATCAGATGTCGCGTCGGCCTTCGTCATTCTCCCACGCTCGCTAATCTCCCACGCGCTGCAGAAAGGGCGCCGCCGGAGAAGCTGCCAATCTCTCCCCAAGAGGGGGAGATGTCCGGCAGGATAGAGGGGGGCGCTGTCCCGCCGGCATATCAGTGCTATCAAGGCATCAAAGGCTGATCGGAAGGACAACAAAATGGACTCCACCGCGCTCAAGGCCATGCAGGCCCCGTTGAAGGACGCCTATCGCGAGGACGCCGCGCGAGCGCTGATCACGCTGAGAGCCCGCGGCACGCTTGACGACCAGTCGATCGCCTGCAAGGTGGAGACGGGCAGGGCGCTTGCTGTCGCCGGGCTTCATCCGGCCACCGGCGGCTCGGGCCTCGAGCTGTGCTCGGGAGACATGCTGCTGGAAGCGCTGGTCGCCTGCGCCGGCGTGACGCTGAAAGCGGTGGCGACCGCCTTGGAGTTCAAGCTCGGCAACGCTACCGTCGAGGCCGAGGGCGACCTCGATTTTCGCGGCACGCTGGGCGTCGCCCGCGACGCGCCGGTCGGCTTCCGCGAGATAAGGCTGAAATTCGATCTCGACACCGACGAGCCGCAGGAGCGCATCGATTCGCTCATAAAACTCACCGAGCGCTACTGCGTGGTGTTCCAGACGATCAACAACAAGCCGGTGTTGAGCGTGAGTGCGAGCTGATCTCCCCCCTTGCGGGCCCTTGAGGGGGAGATATCGCCGACGGCGACAGAGGGGGTCGTCTCACGTAGAGCGCCGGCGTTGTCCGTCGTCAGAAAGAGGTCGGCGCTCCATGCGAGGAGCCCCCCTCTGACCGCTTCGCGGCCATCTCCCCCTCGAGGGGGAGATAAGTCGGCACTACTGCGCCGAAGGCGTTTCCGCATCCCCTTCATCGGTAAAGGGCGAGGCGCTCGGCACGCATTGCACGGCCCAGCCCTGGGGGGTCGGCTGCTTCTGATATTCGGTGACGGCGTTGGTGCATTGTTCGCGGGTGTCGAAGGTGCTGGGCAGCACCACCATGCCGCCCTGCGGGCCGGCGATCACCAGATACCAGACCAACGCTACGCTGGGAGTAGCAGCCATGGCAATTCCTCGCTTTGAAATGTCGGAGTCGGCCCGATCCTAGCAACTCCCATGGAGCAGCGAAAGCAGCGAGGCGGCACACGCTTCGCCGCCCCGTTCACAGACCCGTGAATAGAGGGGTCGCCACGCGTCAGGCACCCAGGCTTTATTCCGGCTGCCGGTAGGCGACGAAGCGGTTGTGCTCGGCCTGGAAGATCAGGCCGGTTTCCTTCAGTTCCGGGCTTGCCAGGGGCACGATGCGCCTGGCGATCTCGGACGGATGCGGCAGCGTCTCCGGGTCTTCGCCGGGCATGGCCTGGGCGCGCATTGCGGTGCGGGTCGCGCCCGGATCGGCAGCGTTCACCCTCAGCGGCAGGCTCTCGGTTTCATGCGCCCAGGACCGCATCATCGTTTCGACCGCCGCTTTCGAGGCCGCATAGGGCGCCCAGAAGGCGCGCGCCGAATGCGCGGCGTTGGAGGTGAGAATGATGGCGCGGCCGGCGTCGGAGAGCCTGAGCAGCGGATCGACCGAGCGGATCAGCCGCCAGGTCGCCGTCACGTTGATGGTCATCACCTTCTCGAAGGTCTTGGCCTCGACATGGCCGATCGGCGAGATGACGCCGAGCACGCCGGCATTGGCGACCAGGACATCGAGCTTGCCCCAGCGCTCGTGGATCGCGCCACCCAGCCGGTCGATGCCGGCCATGTCGGCAAGATCGAGCGGCACCAGCGTCGCCTGGCCGCGGCCGTCGGCCTTTATCTGGTCGTCCAGCTCTTCCAGCCCGCCGACCGTGCGCGCCACCGCGATCACATGCGCGCCTGCTGCCGCCAGCTCCCTGGCGATGAAATAGCCGATGCCGCGCGAGGCGCCGGTTACGACCGCCACGCGGCCTGAAAGGTCGAGGGTCATGTGAGAGATTCCATAAGGCGCGAGACAGCTCGGCGAATGCAATTGACAGTCCGGGTGCCCTACGCCCCGCCGCTCGCCAGCAGCGACAGTGTGCGCACATTGTCGTGGCCTTCGAAGTCGAGCAGGCGGGTGGGGTACTGTCCCGTGAAGCAGGCGTCGCAGAATTGCGGCTGGTCGTTGTCGCGGCGTGCCTCGCCGACAGCGCGGTAGAGCCCGTCGATCGAAAGGAAACCGAGCGAATCGACGCGGATGAACTCCGCCATCTCCTCGACCGACATGCGCGACGCAAGCAGCTTCGACTTCTCCGGCGTGTCGACGCCATAGAAGCAGGACGCGCTGGTCGGCGGCGAGGCGATGCGCATATGCACTTCCCTGGCGCCGGCGTCGCGCACCATCTGCACGATTTTCTGGCTGGTGGTGCCGCGCACGATCGAATCGTCGACCAGCACCACGCGCTTGCCCTCGATCATGCGGCGGTTGGCGTTGTGCTTGAGCTTCACGCCCATGTGGCGGATGGAATCGCCAGGCTGGATGAAGGTGCGGCCGACATAGTGGTTGCGGATGATGCCGAGCTCGAAGGGAATGCCGGCGGCCTGGGAGAAGCCGATCGCGGCCGGCGTCCCGGAATCCGGCACCGGCACGACGATGTCGGCCTCGACCGGGCTTTCCTGCGCGAGCTCGGCTCCGATGCGCTTCCTCACATCATAGACATTGCGGCCTTCGACCGAGGAATCCGGCCGCGCGAAATAGACATATTCGAAGATGCAGAAGCGCGTCTTCTGCGGCTCGAACGGGAAGATGCTCTCGATGCCCTTCGCGGTGACCACCACCATCTCGCCGGGCTTGATGTCGCGCACGAAGCGGGCGCCGATGATGTCGAGCGCGCAGGTTTCGGAAGCGAGGATCCAGGCGCCGTCGAGGTCGCCAAGCACCAGCGGGCGGATGCCGAGCGGATCGCGGCAGCCGATCATCTTCTTGGCGGTCATCGCCACCAGCGAGAAGGCGCCTTCGACCTGGCGGATCGCATCGATGAAACGCGAATTCAAATCGCGCTCCTTGCTGGTTGCGACCAGATGCAGCAGCGTCTCGGTGTCGGAGGTCGAGGAGAAGATCGAGCCCTGCTTCTGCAGCGCGCGCTGCACGGTGAGCGCGTTGGTGAGGTTGCCGTTGTGAGCCACGGCAAGACCGCCTTCCGCGAGCTCGGCGAAGAAAGGCTGGATGTTGCGCAGCCCGGCGCCGCCGGTGGTGGCGTAGCGCGTGTGGCCGATGGCGCGGTTGCCTTGCAGGCTGTCGATGACGCGCTGTTTGGTGAAGGTATCGCCGATCAGGCCGACATGGCGTTCGACATGGAACTGGGTGCCGTCATAGGAGACGATGCCGGCCGCTTCCTGGCCGCGATGCTGCAGGGCATGAAGGCCGAGTGTGACGATGGCCGCCGCGTCCTGCCGGCCGAAGATGCCGAACACGCCGCATTCGTCATGAAAATGATCGTCGGCCTCGGCGGAAAGGACCTTGCCTTCATCTGCCGTTGAGTCTGCCATCTGGTGCTCAAGCTCCGCTAAAGCCGCCATATAAGGCGATCGCTCGCGGAACGCAACGCACGCTTTCTTGCATTCACAACCGGCACCAGGCCGGCTCGCGATCAGTTTGCCGGCGCTGGAGCCGGGGCGGGCGCTGGCGTAGCCGGCGCCGGCTCGTTGTCGGCGGGCGCCTCGCCCTCGCTATCGTCTGGCGCCGGCGCGTTGTCGTCGCCTGCCGGCGGCTCGGCCGCAGGCTGGTCGGTCGTGGCCGGTGCGCCGGCCTGCGGCGTGCCCTTATGCGTGTATTTGTTGACCAGTTCCTCGGTGTTTTCCGGCAGCACGCTTTCGAGCTTGGCGCCGATCGTCTCCAGCAACGGCCGCGACTTGGCGTTGGCGATCCAGGCAGGCGCCTTGGCGCCGGCCAGCCAGTTGAAGAACAGCAGCGCCACCGCGACCACCAGGACGCCGCGCGCCGCGCCATAGAGAAAGCCGAGCGTGCGGTCGAGCGCGCCGATGCGCGAATCGATGATCCAGTCGGCGAGCTTCATGGTGATGACGGAGACGACGATCAGCGCGATGAGGAAGACGATGCCCGCCGAAGCCGCCATCGCGATCTTGTCGTTGTCGACATAGGGCTGAACATAGGGCAGGACCGGTTTGTAGAAGAAGAAAGCCGCCGCCGCCGCTGCTGCCCAGGAAACCACCGAGAGCACTTCGCGGGAGAAGCCGCGCACCATGGCGAGCATTGCTGAGACCAGGGTGAAGCCGACGAGGATTCCGTCAAGCAGCGTAATCGGCATGGTTCTCGCCCCACTTCCTGTCTTACGGCCCGACGAGCCGCATCACTCCCCTTCGTCGGCACGACTGCGCCGTGAGCCGGCTATGCGCGCCACAAGGTCGGCAAGCTCGGTGGGTTGGAAAGCACCGGCCCCGATCCCCCCGGCAAGTTCCTCGCTGCCGAGCGGCAGCACCGCGCTTCCAAAACCCAGCTTTTCGGCTTCCTTGAGGCGCTGCTGCGCATGCGCAACCGGCCTCACGGCGCCCGATAGGCTGATTTCGCCGAAATAGACGCAATCGGCGGGAAGGGCAAGACCGGTGAGTGACGAAACCAGCGCCGCGGCGACCGCGAGATCGGCCGCCGGCTC
This sequence comes from Mesorhizobium sp. B1-1-5, assembly GCF_006443065.1. Lineage (NCBI taxonomy): Bacteria > Pseudomonadati > Pseudomonadota > Alphaproteobacteria > Hyphomicrobiales > Phyllobacteriaceae > Mesorhizobium > Mesorhizobium sp. B1-1-5. Next base: position 20,291 of record NZ_VFWS01000092.1, read on the forward strand.
CGAGATGCGGTAGCCGCCGGCGACGTTGAGATAGACGTCGTGCTGGCCGAAGCGGACGCCGCAATGCGCCTCCAGCACGGCGAGCACCATCGACAGCCGCGCGCCGTCCCAGCCGACGACGGCGCGGCGCGGCGTGCCGAGCGAGGAAGGCGCGACAAGCGCCTGGATCTCGACCAGCACCGGCCTCGTGCCTTCCATGCCGGCGAAAACCGCGGCGCCCGGGGACTTTGCGTGGCGTTCGCCGAGGAAAAGCTCGGATGGATTGGAAACCTCGCGCAGCCCCTTGTCCGACATTTCGAACACGCCGATCTCGTCGGTCGGCCCAAAGCGGTTCTTCACTGTGCGCAGGATGCGGAAGTGGTGATTGCCTTCGCCCTCGAAGTAGAGCACGCCGTCGACCATGTGCTCGACGACGCGAGGGCCGGCGATCTGGCCTTCCTTGGTGACATGGCCGACGAGCACGATCGCCGCGCCTGTGGATTTCGCGTAGCGGATCATCGCCTGGGCGGCCGCGCGCACCTGGGTCACGGTGCCCGGCGCCGAATCGGCAAGGTCCGTCCACAGCGTCTGGATGGAATCGAGGATGACGAGGTCCGGCCGCTTGCCGTCGGCGATGGTCGCCAGAATGTCCTCGACATTGGTTTCGGCGGCAAGCTCGACCGGCGTCGAGGCGACGCCGAGGCGCTGCGCCCGCAGCCGGATCTGCGCCACCGCCTCCTCGCCCGAGACATAGACGATGCGGTGGCCTTTCGAGGCGAGCGCGGCGGCTGCCTGCGTCAAGAGCGTCGACTTGCCGATGCCGGGATCGCCGCCGACCAGAAGGGCCGAGCCGCGCACGAAGCCGCCGCCGGTGGCGCGGTCGAGCTCGCCGATGCCCGACACGATGCGCGGCGCGTCCTCGATGTCGCCCGACAGACTGGTCAGCACCACGGCACGCCCCTTGCGGGCGTTGCGCGTGTTGGCCGGCCCCGAGCCGATGCCGCCGGACGTGCCTTCCTCGACCAGCGTGTTCCACTCGCCGCAGGCATCGCATTTGCCGGCCCAGCGCTGATGCACCGAGCCGCAATTCTGGCAGATGAACTGAACGCGCGATTTGGCCATTAGGGGCGGCCCAACATTGGATAGGCCGGCGGGACAGCGCCCCCCTCTGTCCTGCCGGACATCTCCCCCTC